>DASUNL010000308.1:0-5107 GCA_036277175.1 Pyrinomonadaceae bacterium
GTCTTGCCGCAGCCCGTCGGGCCGACGAGCAGAAGGTTCTGTTTGGGCGGCAGGTCGCCGTACGGCTCGCCATCGACGTGCAGACGCTTCAGACGCCGGACGTGCCGGTAGGCCATCAGCGCGAGCGCGCGCCTTTGGTCGTCCTGACCCTTGTAGCCGTGCCGCTCAAGCTCGTCCGAGATGGCGAGCGGCGATAGCACGGGGAGCGCGGCGACGTACTCGCGCAAGGGGCTTTCGTCCTCCTGCGAGGGGAGCGCGTCGTCGTCCTCAAACGTCAACTTGTCCACGTCGCCGAACGAGAAATCGTCGTCGTCGAAATCTGGAGGGGCTGACTTCATAAACGCATTCTACCCCTTCGGGCCGGGCGGCTCGAAGCACGCGCGGCCCTCGCGGCAGGCGTGCGGGTGCGCCAGACGGTCGTCAGGCCCGGCCGTCTCCATCGTGCGCAGACACCAGTAGACGGCCGTCGTCGAGCGGCCCGACTGCCAACTGTAGAGGCCGCCGCGAAACGTGCCGAAGGCGGTCTTGGTTCGCAGGTGACGACAGACCTCCGACGCTCCTTCGGCGTCGCGCCCCGCGCCCTCCGCTTCGCGCGTCTCGCTCCCGGTCGCTTCGCCGCCACCGAGACGTCCGCCTGTGTCGCCGCGCTCGCTCAAACTTTCCGACCTCCTCGCTCGCTCAAACTGCCCCGCCTCACGCTGTCGCCGCCGCGACGACGGCGCGTCGGACGAGCGTCTTAAAAATCGGCAGCTTGTAGGCGTTCTCGGCGAGCGGCGTCGCGCCTTTCATCGCGGCCTCGGCGGCCGCGCGCGCCGAAGCCTCGTCAATCACGCGCCCCTTGAGCGCTTCCTCCGCGCCGCGCGCACGCAAAGGCACGGGCGCGGCCGCGCCGAGTACGACCGACGCCCGTCGGCAGCGACCTCCGCCTTCCATCTCAAGCACGGCGGCAACTTCGGCCAGAGGCCAGTCGAAAGACTCCTTCTCGCCGAGCTTCAGGTAAGCCGAGCGCGTGCTGCTTGACGTTGGCGGCAAGATGACGGCCGTCATCAGCTCGCCGTCGCCCAGTTTGTTCTCGCGCGTCACGTCCTCTTCGGGCGCGACGAAGAACTCTTCGAGGAGGACTTCGCGCCGCCCCTTCGCGCCCGCCAATTCGACGCGCGCGCCGAGGGCGACGAGCGCCACGGCCGTCGCCGAAGGGTGGACGATGGCGCAGACGCGATTCGAGAAAACGGCGTGATACTGATTCTCGCCTTCGAGCGCGAAGCAGGTGTCGCCGCCCTTCTTGCGACAATGAAAATCCTCCGAGCGGAAGTACCAGCAGCGCGGGCGTTGTAGGAGATTTCCGCCGAGCGTCGCGACGTTGCGAATCTGCGGCGTCGCCGCGTGCCCGGCCGCTTCCGAGAGCGCAGCGTAACGGCCTCGCACAATCTCATCCGTGTCGAGCGCGGCCAAAGTCACGAGCGGCCCAATCCTCAGTCCCCCTCCCGCCGTCGCGGCGACGCCTTCGAGTTCTTTGACGTTGCGGATGTTGACGAGGCGCGCGGGCGCGTCTAAGCCCTCCTTCATGCGGTCGAGCAAATCGAGTCCGCCCGCCTTGTAGGCCGCGCCCGCGCGCATCAGCGCGAGCCCTTCGGCGACGCTACCGGCCTCCGCCCACTCGAAGTTCTTCATGCGCCACCGCCCTTCGTCCGCGCCCCGGCTTCGAGCGCCGCTAGCACGCGCGCGGGCGTCATTGGTAGCTCGCGCATGCGGACGCCCGTCGCGTTATAAAAAGCGTTGGCGACCGCGGCGGCCGTCGGAATCGTCGCCGGCTCGCCGATGCCGCCCGCGTCGGTCGAGCTTCGGCCCAAGTACTCTTCGACGAGGACGACTTCAATCTTCGGCGTCTCGCGCGCGCCCGCGATTTTGTACTGTTCGAGGTTCGGGTTGACCATCCGTCCCGCGCGTCGGTCGAGGATGCGGTTTTCGTAGAGCGCGTAAGAGATGCCCTGTATCACGCCGCCGTTGATTTGACTCTCGACGGCGAGCGGGTTCAAGGGGCGGCCGCAGTCGTGGACGGCGACGACGCGCTCGACGCGAACGACGCCCGTCTCCGTGTCCACCGCGACCTCGGCGAACTGCACGCCGCCGTAGACGCCGACGCCGAAGCCGAACGCCTCCTTCTCGTTCTTGAACGCGAACCCGCCGTAGTCGTCGGCGCGCGACGCCGTCGCGGCAATCTGCTCGGTCTTCAGACGCGCCGCCGCCTGCCCGAACGTGAGTCCGCGCGCCGGGTTGGCGCGCACGTAGACGCGCCCGCCTTTCATCTCAAGCGCGTCCGCGTCTTTGACGACGAGCGCGCGCATCATCTGTTCGAGCATCCGTCGCTTTATCTTGTAGGCGGCCGAGCGCGCGGCGGGCGTCAGCGACCCCGTCGTCATGCTGCCGCCCGACGCGGGGCCGGCGGGAAAAGCCGTGTCGCCTGTACGCACGTCTATGTCCGAGGCTTCGAGGCCCAACTCTTCGGCGACCACCTGCGCGAGCGCCGTCTTGATGCCGCCGCCGATGTCCTGCACGCCCGACAGAACTTCGACCGAGCCGTCGCGCGTCACGCGCACTTCGCACGCCGAGTCAAGGTTGATGAGTCGATACCAGACCGCCTGCGCGACGCCAAGGCCGCGTTTCACCACGCCCGCGTCCGCGCCCGGCGCGCGGCGACGCGACGCCCAACCGACGCGCTCCGCGCCTATCCTTCGCTCCTCACGCCGCGCAGGACTCTCGTCAATGCGGTCGCGCAAAGCGAGCGCGTCCACGCCGAGACGCTCGGCCAGCTCGTCTATCAACTGTTCGAGCGCGAAGCAACCCTGCGGGTGTCCGGGCGCGCGGAAGGCTGCGGCCGGGCCGGCGTGCGTGAACACGTCCGACTCCTCGGTCGCAATCTCCGCGCACTTGTACATGTTCTGCGCCGGCCCAGCGCAGCCCGCGCCCGTCCCCGTGCCGCCCGTCCCGTAGGACGCGAGATGAATCGCCGTCAGCGTTCCGTCGCGCCGCGCGCCGATGCGCAGGCGTTGGACTGAGTCGGGGCGGTTGCCCGTCGAGAGGTGTTCGTCCTTGCGGTCGAGCATGAGGCGGACGGGCGCGCCCGCCCGCTTAGAGAGGTGCGCGGCCAAGACGCCGTAGTTGCCCGCGCCGAACTTCGCGCCGAAGCCGCCGCCCATGAACTCCGTCAAGACGCGCACCTGACTCTTCTTCAACCCGAAGATTTCCGCCAGCTCGTCTCTCACGCTCGAAGTCCCTTGCGTCGAGGCGTAGACCGTTAAGCCGTCCGTGCGCCAGTCGGCGACGACGCCGTGCGTCTCCAAAGCCGAGTGCGTCTGCACCTGCGTCCGGAACTCGCCCTCGACAATCACCTCCGCCTCTTTAAAACCCTTCTCCACGTCGCCCGGCGGCTGGCCCATCTTCCCCCCGCGCACGGGGCCGCGCACGTTGCCCTCCTGCGCGATGCCCGACGGGCCGCCGCCCCCGCCCGCCGTCGCACTCTGGTCGGCCGCGCCCGGAAAGACGAGCGGCGCGTCCCGACGGCGCGCCTCTTCGAGCGCGACGACGAAGGGCAGAGGCTCGTACTCGACTCGGACGAGACGCGCGGCCTCGTCGGCGGCCGCCTGCGTCGTGGCGGCGACGGCCGCGAGCGGCTGCCCCGCGAAGCGCACGACGGGGAACTTCGCCGGAAACTCCTTCGACTTGTCGCGCAGCTCCGCCACGCCGAGCACACGTTCGAGGATGTGGACGGCGCGCACCTGCGGATGTTTTTCGGCCGCGCTCGTGTCAATCGACAGCACGCGCGCGTGCGGGTGCGGGCTGGTGACCATCCGCGCGAAGAGCATCCCCGGAAGTCTCACGTCGGCCGTGTACTTGGCCGCGCCCGTCACCTTCAGAACCCCGTCGACGCGCGGGGTTCTGCGCCCGACGACCGAGAGCTTTTCGTTGACGTCGAGCGGCGGCGGCTCTTCGTAAGGGACTTCGCGCTCGACCGCGTCGAGCTTCGCGCCCGCGATCCCTGCGGCGAACTTGTCGCGCCGCGTCGCGGGCTGTTTCTTCTTCCGGCGTGCAGCCTCGCGCGCCTCTTCGGCCGCGGCCTTCGGCACGGGCGGCTCTTCGGTCGGCGCGGAGGCCGGCGAGTTGGTTTCACTTTGCGCGCGTCCGCTCATCTTTCGTCGCCTCCCTTCTTGCCGGGCGCGCGCGACTTCCGCGCGGCCGCCGCGAGCGTCGCCTCGAAGACTTTCGGGTACGTCCCGCAGCGACACAGGTTGCCGCTCGTCGCGGCGCGCACGTCTTCGAGCGCCGCGTCCGGCTTGCGCTCGACGAGCGCGGCGCACGACATAATCATCCCCGGCGTGCAGAAGCCGCATTGCAGCGCGTCGTATTCGATGAAGGCTTGTTGGACTGGATGCAGGGTCGCTTCGTCGGGCGCGAGTCCCTCGATGGTCGTGACGGCGCGCGGGCCGACGTCTAGGGCGAGCGTCATGCAGGAGCAGACCGGCACTTTGTCGAGCCACACCGTGCACGCCGAGCAAGACCCGCGGTCGCAGACGACCTTCGTGCCCGTCAGCCCAAGCTCGAAGCGCAAGACCTCGGCCAGCGTCGCGCGCGGCTCGACCGAAAGCCGTCGCTCCGTCCCGTTAACTTTAAGCGCCACGGCGACCGCGCCCGGCCCCGCGACCTTCGCCTCCGCCTCCAACGCCTCGTCACGCGCCGACGCGGTTGCGCCGCGTGCGACCGCGTCGGCGAGGGCCGCGCCCGCCGCCGTCAGCCCCGCGCCTTTGAGAAAGCCGCGTCGCGTGACGCCGTCCTTCGAGGCTCGCTTTACGTTCTTGGGCATCGAAAGTTTCCCCCGGTGCGGACTAGCTTAACGGATTTCGCCGGGGCGTCAAAACAAAAGGTAAAAGGCGAAAGGACGAGCAGCCCCGGAGGGGCGAGCGGAGAGTAGCCGGGGGCAAGCGAGGGCGCTGCAAGCGTCCGACGCGCCGCCCCCGGAATAGGCGGATTAAAAAACATGTCGACCCCGTGGGGGTCGTGGAGACATGCGCGTCAACGTCCGCGTTGTACACGCCCCCCCGGGGTCGGATCG
>DASUNL010000309.1:0-24957 GCA_036277175.1 Pyrinomonadaceae bacterium
GTTGGTGATGAGCGACGGCTCGGAGGAGAAGTGCGTGACGAAGGCGACGGCCTTGCCGTTGCGGAAGTTGAAGTAGCTGATGTGCTTCTGAAATTCCTGCGCGCCTTCGACGTAGGGCAGGAAGGGCACGCCGTCCTTAAAACTTTTCGGGCGGTCGGCGAGCAGCTTCTTTATCTCGGCGGCGCGCGCTTGAAAGTTCGAGACGTAGTCCGGTTCGAGCGCGTGCGCCTGCGCGAAGCCTTCAAGCCGCGCGACCGTGATCTGCGGCGGGCCGAAGTAAGTCTCGACGCGCCGGCGCGTCTGCGGGCCGTCGAAGGTGAAACTGACGCGCTCGGGCGCGACGTAGTCGGGCTTGTCGGCTTTACTCAGCAAGGGCGAGGCCGCAAAAATCTCGGCCCTGACCTCGGCGGCGAGCGCGGGGTCGCAGGTGAATCTGACGCCCTCGTACTCGACCTCCGCGCCCGCGCAAGCCAAAGTCTTCGACGTGACGGCCGTCTTCGCTCCGTCCTGAGTCGGTTTGAATGACGGCGCGGCGGCGGCGACCGAGACGATGATGAGAATTGCTGGCAGTAGCGTCGAACGGCGAATCATCTTCATCCTTTCAACCTCGCCGACTTTAGGCCAGCGGGACGGACTGTCCGGCTTGGACGTAGGCGTGTTCGTAGAGCAGGAGTCCTATCAAAGCCAAAGGGACGGCGGCGAGTTCGAGCCACGGGGCGAACGCCCCGGCGGCGGTGAGCGCGAGTCCCGCCCAGAAGTAGGGCGCGTAGCGGTTGCGCACAAGCTCCCACGCGGCGAGGCGCGCGTGCGCCGTCGGGTGCGTCAGGGTCGTCTCGCCCCAGACGAGCAGGAGATGCAGGACGCTCGACACCGAGAGCGTCCACGCGAGCGGCGCGACGAGTCGCGTTTCGAGCCACGCGGCGAAGGGCAAAAGCGCGGCCGACCCGGCGACGAGAGCTTGGACGAGCAGGTGCGGCGGAAGCAGAGGGTTCTGCCAGAGGTCGCGCGCCTTCGCCTGCGCGAAGAGATAGGCCGTGTAGACGGCCGTCAACGCGGCGAGCGGCAATCCCGCGAAGACGAGCGGGAGCGTCCACGCACGTTTGTCGAGTAAGACCGCGACGAAGTGGAGCGCGAGGACGAGCGAGTAGCCCGCGATGATGAACGCGCCTTTGACGAGCCAACTGCGCCACTGCGGGCGCGTAAAAATCATGTAGAAGCGCGCGGGGTGTTCCAAGTCCCAGACGAGCAGCGCGCCCGTCGCGGCGAGGAAGAAGCCGGAGAGGACGGGCACGACCCACAGCCAGAGAGGACTCGCGCTGTTAATCAACACGTCGGCCGCCAACGTCATCCTTCCGTAGACGTCGGCGTAGAGCCAGAGCAGGACGGCGACTAAGTACGCGCCCGCCGCGATTGATTTCGTCCAAGTGTAGAGGCCGACGCGCCAGTCCCAAGGAATCGCGTGCGCCACGTCGTAAGAAAGAAGCGCGGCCGCCGAGGTGTTCGAGTAGTCCGGGTTGCCGGAAGGGATGATGCCTTCACCGACGGGCTGCTCGCTCCACATGTAGAGGTCGCCCGAGGGGCGGCGCGCTGCGAGTGGGTCGAGCGTCGCCTGATGCGCGCCCTTGTAGAAGAGCTTCGGCAGAGTCTCCTTCTCCGGCCGACGGACTTGCACCGGCTCGCGCGCCGCGATGCGCGCGACTTTAGACTGCGGGTCGTTCATGTCGCCGACGAGGATGGCTTCGGTCGGGCAGACGACGACGCAGGCGGGTTCGAGTCCCGAGTCGATGCGGTGCGCGCAGAAGTTGCACTTCTCGGCCGAGTGGTCTTCGGGGTTGATGAAGATGGCGTCGTAGGGGCAGGCGGCCATGCACGCCTTGCAGCCGATGCAGATGCGTTTGTCGAAATCGACGATGCCGTCCGGGCGTTTGAACATCGCCGAGGTCGGGCAGGCCGCGACGCACGGGGCGTGCGCGCATTGGTTGCAGCGCGTCACCTGATGCGCGCGACGCGCCTGCGGGAACGTGCCGACGTCGACGTGCTTGACGTAGGTGCGCGTGACCCCGAGCGGGACGAGGTTCTCGGACTTGCAGGCGGTCGTGCAGGCGTGACAGCCGATGCAGCGCGTGTGGTCGATGACCTTGCCCCACTGCGCGCGCTTCGCGGCCGTCTCAGGCGGCGCGGGTTGTTCCATGAAAACTTAGTAACACGGACGCCGGGCGTTGGCAACAGGGATTAAAGTGGCGCGCGCGTCCGCGCGCTCAGAGCGAGCCGGCCGCGTACAGGCTCTTCGCGCGGAAGCGGCCGAGGATGTCGTGAACCTCGTCGTCGCTCGTCTGCGTGAAGTCCTCGTACCACTGGCCGACGCCGTGGAAAGGCTCGGGCGTGACGGCGCAGACGACCTCGTCCACCTCACGGCGGAACTCCTCGCACGCCTCGGGCGCGCCGACGGGGACGCCGACGATGATGCGCGCGGGCTGTTGGCTGCGGAGCGCACGCGCGGCGGCGCGCATCGTCGAACCCGTCGCCAGCCCGTCGTCGACGAGGATGACTGTGCGTCCGCGCACGTCGGGCGCGGGGCGTTGGCCTCGGAAGGCGCGCTCGCGCCGCTCAAGTTCCACGCGCTCGCGCTCCGCGCCGGCCTCGAACACTTCGCCTCGGATGCCGAGTTCCTCGATGACCTCCTCGTTGCGGACGCAGACGCCGCCCGTCGAGATTGCGCCCATCGCCAACTCCTCGCAGCCGGGCACGCCCACCTTACGCACGACGAAGACGTCCATCGGCGCGCGCAAACTCTCGGCCACCTCCAGCCCGACGGGGACGCCGCCGCGCGGCAACGCCAACACGAGCACGTCGGCGCGGTTCGCGTAGTGCGCGAGCTGTCCCGCCAGAAGCCTCCCCGCCTCTCGGCGATTACGGAAGATCACGGCGTTCGCCCTCCTCTTTACAAAGTGCGAGGGTAGAAATTTTTTGTCCGGGGGAAGCGGTGGGATTTTATCCCTAGTGGGGCGCGCTGTAAACGTTCGCGCGGCCGCGCCTTTAGAGATAGGCCGAGGCGCGTCGGTGGTCGACCATCAAACAGCGGTCTTGGACGACGCGGATTCCGGCGCGCGCGAGTTGCTCGGCCACGGCGTCGTTGCGTATGCCCGACTGAAACCAGACCGCCTTCGGCATCTTGGCGAGGATGTCCTCGACGTGCGGGGGGATGTCTTCGGGGCGTCGGAAGACGTCGACGAGGTCAATCTCGCCGGGCACGTCGGCGAGTCGCCGATAAACTTTGCGGCCGAGTATCTCCTTGGCCTCCGGGTAGTAGACGGGGACGGGGATGACTTCCAACCCCGCGCCCGCAAGGTACTGCGGCACGTAGAAGGCCGGCTGGTACGACTGCTGCTCGGTCTTGATGCCGAGCACGGCGACGCGGCGCGTCTCGCCGAGCAGGGCGAGCACGCCGTCGAAGTCTTTAATCAGATTGTTCTGCCAGTCCATGGACGCACGAGTCCTCGAAAAAGAAAATGCGGGAAAGCCTTTGGGGGCGTTCCCGCATTCTACAACAGACGAAGCCGGAGGCGTTATCGCTGCTGGCCTTCGATGAAGTTCTTCAAGAGCCGCGCGCGCGACGGGTGGCGCAGCTTCTTGAGAGCCTTCGCCTCGATTTGGCGGATGCGCTCGCGCGTGACGTCGAAGTTCTGGCCAATCTCTTCGAGCGTCTGCTCCTCGCCCGTCGTCCCCAGACCGAAACGCATCTTGATGACCTTCTCCTCGCGGGGCGAGAGAGTCTGCAAGACTTCGTCCGTAACCTGACGCAGGTTCGAGACGACGACGCGCTCGGCCGGGTTCATCTTCGACTTGTCCTCGATGAAGTCGCCCAAGGAAGCCTCGCCGTCCTCGCCGATGGGCGTCTCAAGGGAAATCGGCTGCTGCGCCATCTTGAAGATGGCCCGCACCTTCGCGGCCGTCATGTCGACGCGCTTGGCGATTTCCTCTTCCGTCGGCTCGCGCCCGAACTCCTGCACGAGCGCGCGCGAAGTCTTCACGAGCTTGTTAATCGTCTCGATCATGTGGACGGGAATGCGAATCGTCCTAGCCTGATCCGCAATCGCCCGCGTGATGGCCTGACGAATCCACCACGTCGCGTAAGTGCTGAACTTGTAGCCGCGACGCCAGTCGAACTTCTCGACGCCGCGCATCAGGCCGATGTTCCCCTCCTGAATCAGGTCGAGGAACGGCAGGCCGCGATTGACGTACTTCTTCGCAATCGAGACGACGAGGCGGAGGTTCGCCTCCGTCATCTCGCTCTTGGCCTCGATGGACTGCGCCGTGCCGCGCGCGATAGCGATGTGCGAGCGGCGGATTTCGACGGCCGCCGAGCGCGTCTCCTGCTCGATGTGCTTCAGGCGTCGGCGCGCGGCCGAGAGCTGTCGCTTCCACTCGGCCTGATCCTCGGGCTTAATCTTCTTGCGCCCGAGCTTCTCGTTGAGACGCTCGGCCTCGCGTTCGACGCCGCGCACCTCTTTGTAGCGCGTCGCAATCGAGTCGATGAGACGCTGGCGCGCGTCCTCGTTCAGGGTGAGTCCCTTAATCTCGCGCGCGATCTCGAAGCGCGCGCGCGCGACCTTGCGCCGCAGACGCATGACCTTCTTCGAGCGTTTGCCGCGCGTCACCTTCTGCTCGGCCTGCAACTTCTCGAACTCTCTGACGCCCGCCGAGAAGAGCTTCGCGATGCGGTGGACGCCCTCGACCGTCAGGCGCAGGTACTCCTCGCCCCGGTCTTCGTCCTCGCCGAACTCCATGTGGTCGGAGAACGAGACGACGTCGCGCGCGCTGAGGAGTCCTTCCTCAAGCTCCTCGCCTATCTTGAGCAGCTCGGCGATGGCGATGGGCGAGCGCGCGACGGCGCGGTCGGCCCTGATTTGCCCGGCCTCGATGCGCTTGGCGAGCGTCACCTCCTGCTCGCGGGTCAGAAGCGGCACGCGCCCCATCTGCCTGAGATAGAGGCGGACGGGGTCGCTCGACTTCTCGTCCTCGCCGGCCGAGAGGTCAAGCTCCGACTCCTCGAACGAGTCCTCGGGCTCGTCGAGTCCCGCGCCCGACGTGTTGGTCTCGGCCATCGAATCCTCGACCACGGCCTCTACGAGATTGGCCTCGTCGAGCTTCTGCAAAACGTCTTCGACCTTGTCGGCCGTGAGCGCCTCGTCGCGGTGCTCGCCGTCCATCGCCTCGTAAGCGAGGTAGTCGTCGCCCGCCAGAACCAGCGTCCGCAGCCCGCCCTTGTCCGTGTTCTTCTCGATGTCCATTACGCTCACCTTCCGCGTGCGCGCCTTCGCTCAAGCCCCGCACGCCTCGAATCTCCACACCCTCACAGATGAATAAGAGCAAACCGTAGTTTACGCACCCGCCCCCGTTTTGGTTCTCCCGCGCGCCCCGCGACGCTCGTCGCGGCCGCGCTCTCATTTAGACGACAAGATTGCCGGATGGTTCCTTTTGTCGGCCACCCGGCAACCCACGTTGTGTCACTGTTGGAACTCCCCCCGAAGGTCTCAGAACCTTCGCCCGCCGCGCTCGGCGCGCAGGTTGTTCGTCACCGAAAACGACCCCGCGACGCCGCGCGCCGCGATTTCGGCCAGACGCCTGTCCATCTCGCTCGAAACGACGCCTTCGAGGCTCACGTGCCCACGGTTGACGACGATGTGAACCGAAGGGTTCGCGCCCTGAAAGTAGCGGAACATGCCGCCCGTCCGCGCAATCGCGCGGTAAGTGGCGACTCGTATCCGGTCGTCGAACGAGGAGACCGGCAAAACCTCTATGCGGTTGACGACGCGCTCGACGCCCGCCAGACGCGCGACGCGACGCTCGGCGTCCTTGCGCGTCGAGGGCCGCACGACCTGCCCGTGCAGGGTCACGGTCGAGCCGTCGACTTCGTAAGCGAGGTTGTCAAAAACGCCGAAATACGGGAGCGTCACAAGCTCCTTGCGAACCTTCTTCTCCAACTGCGCCCGATTCGTCTGTTGCGCCGCGCGCGTCTCGGACTCGCTCGCGAGTCCCGCGCCCACGACGAACGCTAAAGCCGCCAGCGCGGCCGTCATCTTCCTTTTCAAACTTCTCATTTTCACTTCAAATCCCCCTTGAATTCCTTACGTTTACCTATTTCTTCACTACTGATTTAGATAATGCGGCCGCCCGCGCGGTTGCACCGCCTCCGGCCGCGCCCAGAGCCCCGACGACCTTCCCCAAAGCCTCGAAGACCTCCGTCTGCTCCGTCTCGCCGAGACCCGAGAGCGCGCCGGCCAGAACCTCCCGGCGGCGACGGCAGAACTCGCCGACGAGCCGCTCGCCCTTGGCCGACAAAGCCACGACGACGCAACGCCGGTCGTCCTCGCGGACGCGCCTTTCGATTAAACCTTTGCGCACGAGGCGGTCTGTAAGCTGAGTGATGGCGGGGGCCGAGATGCCGAGTTCTTCGGCGAGATGACCCGTCGTGACGGGCGAGCGGCGCAGGATGGTTAGAACCTGCGCCTGCTGGAGCGTCAACTCCAACTCGGCCGCGTCACGCTGATGCTGCTCGATGAACAGGCCAGAGACGACCTCGACGAACTTGTCAAGAATCTTCTCGGCCCGCCCGTTACTTTGCGCCAATTCACCCACCTGATGCTCTCCGTTTACTTAACCGACCGGAATATTTCAGATGACTTAAATATTAAGGCAGTTGCCCGCCCTTTTGCAAGGGTTTGAGGGGTTTTCGAGGGGACGGGAAATCGCCGAGGCAGCCGAGCGCGCGGGGCGTTCGGCTTCGGGGGCGCGGCGCGCGTGTGGGTCGCGCTTTGGCCGCGTCGTCTAGTGGACGATGCTGACTCTGGCGACGGTGATGCGCTGCCAGAAGGTGTCTTCGTCGGGGAACGAGACTTCCTGCTCGACGCTCACGGCGCGGGCCAAGGTGACGATGGCTTCGAGGTCTTTGAAAATCCCGGCACAGGGGTTACAGCCGGCGAGATGTCCGTCCACGAAGAGGCGGTCGTCGTCGCCGAGCAGTCCGTCGCGGAAGTCGCTGAGCAGTTCTACGCTTTTGTCGCAGTCCATTTTGCGGGGTCCCTCACGAGTTGAGCCGAATGTCTTGCCCGGTCAGAGCAAGACCCTTAGAAGCTAAGCTGCCACCGACTGTTGCCTAATGAGTCCGCGTAATTTAAGACGTGCCTTGTGCAGTTGCGATTTCGACGTGCCCTCGGAGATTTCGAGCATCCGCGCGATCTCGTCGTGGCCGTACCCCTCGACGTCGTGAAGGACGAAGATGGTGCGGTAGCCCGGAGGCAGTTGCGAGATGGCGCGCTCAAGCGAGATGCGGTCGATGACGGGCATCCGGTCGGGGTTCTCCGTCCCGCGCACGATTTGGACGGGCGTCTCGCCCTCGTCGGTGACGAGTTCGGAGCGCGTGCTGCGCTTGCGGAAGTACATCAGAACCTGATTGACCGTCATCCGGTGGAGCCAAGTCGTGAACTGCGACTCGCCGCGGAAAGAGCCAATCTTGTTGAAGAGGTTGACGAAGACGTCCTGCGTCAAGTCCTCCGCGAGGACTGGGTCGCCGAGCATGCGTATGCAGAGGGCGTAGACGCGCCGGAAGTGTCTGCGATAAATCTGCTCGAAGGCTTGCGCGTCGCCGTCGGCCGACTTCGCGGCCAGTTCCACGTCGCTCTGCTCAATTTTCCCGATATCTGCTTCCGCGCTCACGTCTCCCCCTTCACAAGGCGGCCTCCAAAGGCTCCTCCGACCAATTTTGTCTACGGGCGTTAAACTTTGCCCGAGACTTTATCACGCCGCGCCGCGAAACCGGAAACGGCACGCGGCCACCTCGCGCCGCCCGCGAGGCTCAAACTTGACCTTTCAACGCCCGCCTTTATAATTGCACACGCTTCAACCCGGCGGGGTAGCTCAGCTGGTCAGAGCGCGGGATTCATAACCCCGAGGTCGCGTGTTCAAGCCACGCCCCCGCTATCAAAAACGAAATAGCCGCAGCGAGCCTGATTCAACTCGCTGCGGCTTTTCCTTTTTGTATGTGAGATAACTCTTAACAAGCGGCGCGGAGTTTGATACTCTACGCCCACTCCGACAGAGAAGAAGCGTTTGCTACTGCCCCCGCTCCTCACGAGAGAAACAGACGAATAGCGTTCGTGCGGCCGAAGGCCCTGCCCGACTTCGTCCGGCCCGCGCGCGGGTCGCGGGCGGTCGCGGTGTCCTTCAGGGCTGCGGCCACGCGACCGTAAAGGGCGCGAAGTCCTCGCGTTTGAACCACGTGCCTCGCACTTATTAGTAGCGACGTTAAGGCAATCCTCATTCGGCCAAGCCCGCAAGGTGTCGCCGCACTACCCGGCAGGCGCTTCACCTTGTGCGTCCACCGGGCGACCCTTTGCCTTACCTCAAACACACCACGCCAGAGGAGGGAAAATGATGCGCAAGAGATTGCTCTTTGGACTGCTGGCCGTCGCCCTGACGGCCGCCTCGGTGTTTCCCACGGCGAAGTCTGACGCGGCGCGCGACTCTCAAACGGGCCGCGCCCTCACGCCCCGCGTCGTCAAACGCACGACGCTTCCCAACTACGACATCCGCCTCGCGGGCAGGGGCGAGTTTACCGACACGGACTTGAGCGCGGCCGGCGCGGCGCGCCTCTCCGCGCAGGGCGCTGGCACGGCCGCGCAGGGGGCGAGCGCGGACGCGCAGGCGCGCATGACGGCCGTCGATAACTTCCGCGCGAAGCTCGGCGCTGAATCCGCTCGGAACTTACGCGCCGAGGTCAACGAGACGGGCGGGATGAAGAATTTCTTCATCGACGGGGCGGCGCTCTCCTCGCCGCGCTTCGACACGCCCGACCAGATCGCGCGCGGCTTCCTCAAAGGCCGCCCGTCGCTCTTCTCCCTGTCGGAGACGGCCGTCAACAACCTGAAGTTAGAGAAGGAGGACAACGACGCGGGGACGACCTTCCTCGATTACGCGCAGACCCACGGCGGCGTCAAAGTCTTCGAGGGCAACGTCAAGGTCGTCGTCGGCCGAAGCGGCGAAGTCCTCAACGTCCGCGAGGGCTTTCTTTTGGGCGGGCTGAAGGTGAGCACGCGGCCTACTCTGAGCGAGTCCGAGGGCATCGCCAAGGCCTTCGAGTACGCGGGGCGTCCCGTGATGCCTTACTTCGCCGAGACGCGCCCACGCCCCTCGAAGAGCGAGACGGCCACGTTCGCCAACCCGCTCGCGCCGGAGCTTGAGGAAGTTCTCTCGGAGCTAAACGTCGTGCGCGTCGGCGAACGCGCGCGCCTCGCTTGGCACGTCTACGCCGAGGTCGGCCCCGAAGAGTGGTACGAGCTTTTGGTCGACGCGCACACGGGCGAGTTGCTCCTGCGCCACAACCTCTACGTCTTCGAGGCGCAGGGGACGGTCTACACGGAAGCCCCCGACAAGGGCGCGCGCACGCTCGTCTCCTTCGTCGGCGACACGACCATCAACACCGCCGCCGGCTGGATGGGCACTTCAACTGTGACGACCGGCAACAACGTCGAAGCCTATCTCGACCGCGACGCCAACAACTCGCCCGACACGACGAGCGGCAACGGGCTGTCGAACGGCCATGCCTCGGCCGCCGACCAGAATTTCACCTTCCCCTTCTCGACCACCGTCGACCCGCGCACGCAGCAGGCGGCGGTCGTGACGAATCTCTTCTACTACAACAACATCATGCACGACTTCTCCTACCGGCTCGGGTTTACGGAGACGGCGCGCAACTTCCAAGTCAACAACTTCGGGCGCGGCGGCTTGGGCAACGACTCCGTGCGCGCGGAGGCGCAGGACGGCTCGGGCACGAACAACGCGAACTTCGCGACGCCGCCCGACGGCTCGCGGCCTCGGATGCAGCAGTATCTTTTCACCTCGCCCAATCCCGACCGCGACAGCTCCGTCGACGGCGATGTGGTCTTTCACGAGTACGGCCACGGCATCTCGAACCGCCTCATCGGCAACGGCTCGACGGCCCTTTCCGGCACGCAGTCGGGCGCGATGGGCGAGGGCTGGTCGGACTACTGGGCCGCCACCATCAACGGCGACGGCGCGGTCGGCGAGTACTCGACCGGCAACCCGAACGGCATCCGCCGCGCGCCCTACAGCGTCCCGGCCGCCACGGTGCACGACTCTTACGCCGACGTGTGCGCGGGCGGCTGTCAGGTTCACCGCGACGGCGAGGTGTGGGCCGCTACTCTTTGGGACTTGCGCACGCAGCTCGGCGCGGAGACGACCGACCGCCTCGTCCTCAACGGCATGAAGTTCACGCCCAACCGCCCGTCGTTCCTTAACGCGCGCGACGGCATCCTGCAAGCCGACCAGAATCTGAACGGCGGCGCGAACCGCTGCGCCATCTGGACGGTCTTCGCGCGTCACGGGATGGGCGTCTCGGCCGTCGGCAACGACGGCACGACGCACACGGCCGCGTCCGACCTCCCGTCAGACTGCGGCGGCGGCGACCCGTGCGCGAGCGCGACCATCAGCCCGACCGGAGCCGGCTTCACCGCGTCCGGCGGCACGGGCAGCGTTAACGTGACGGCCAACGCTTCGTGCAGTTGGACGGCCGTGAGCAACGCCTCCTTCATCACCGTCACGGGCGGCGCAAACGGCACGGGCAGCGCCGTCGTCAACTACTCGGTCGCCTCCAACCCGCTCCCCTCGCGCATCGGCACGATGACCATCGCGGGCCGCACCTTCACCGTCACGCAGGCGGGCACAACGGGCGGCGGCACGAACATCATCGTCAACCCCGGCTTCGAGTCGGGCACGACGCCGTGGGTCGTCTCAGGTCAAATCACGCGCAGCACCGGCACGTTCCCGCACGGCGGCGTGGCCTACATGATTATCAACGGCGTCAACAGCACCTCGGGGACGCTCTACCAGACGGTCACCATCCCGAGCGGCGGCGCGAGTCTCAACTTCTGGCTCAACATCACGACGAGCGAGGCGGCGGGCGCGTCGGTCTTCGACCGCCTCTTCATCGAAGTGCGCAGCACGTCGGGGACGCTTCTCGCGACCTTGGCGACCTTCAGCAACCAAAACAGCGGCACGGCGGGCGTCTACGTCCTGCGCGGGCCGTACAACTTGAATAGTTTCGCCGGACAGACCGTCCGCATACAGTTCCGGGGAACGAACGACATCACGCTGCCGACATCGTTCCGCGTCGATGACGTCTCAGTCCAGTAAACCTCGCACGCGAGGACACGCGGAATGAAGGGCCGCCGGGCGTCGCCTTTAAGTCAGGTTGAGACTTAAAGACGACGCCCGGCGGCCCGCTTTGTGACGAAAGTTCGCGTGCATCTTCGTGCCGCGCTTCGTCGTACTTCGTACTTTGGATTAAACTATGCGCGGCTCCCGTCCCCCGTCATGAGACTGATTCCCGAAGAGACCATCGCGCATTACCGCATCATCGAGTCGCTCGGCGCGGGCGGCATGGGCGCGGTCTACAAGGCTTACGACGAGCGCCTGCACCGCGTCGTCGCGCTCAAGCTCCTGCCGCCCGAATACATCGCGCAGGAAGACCGCCGCCGCCGCTTCCTTCAAGAAGCGCGCGCCGCCTCGGCCCTCAACCACCCGCACATCCTGACCGTCTACGACTTCGGCGAGTCGGACGGCAAGCCCTACATGGCGATGGAGTACGTCGAGGGCGAGACGCTCAGACAGAAAATCACGGCGCGCGCCCTACAGATGAAGGACGTGCTCGAAGTCGCGATACAAATCGCCGAGGGGCTCGCGCGGGCGCACGAGGCGGGCATCGTCCACCGCGACCTCAAGCCCGAGAACCTGATGATTCGCCGCGACGGCTACGCGAAGATTCTCGACTTCGGGCTGGCGAAACTCGTCGCCCGTCGCGGCCGCGCGGCTGCCGCCGCCGACAGCACGAAGAAGACCCTCATCCGCGTCGAGACGCAGTCGGGCACGATTATGGGGACGGTCAACTACATGTCGCCCGAGCAACTGCTCGGCCAGCGCGTCGATTTGCGCTGCGACGTCTTCTCCTTCGGCGTCGTCCTCTGCGAGATGCTGACGGGCACGTGCCCGTTCGTGAATGACAACCAGATCGACACGATGCACGCCATCCTCCACGAGGAGCCGCGCCTGCGCGACTCGATTCGCGCGCAGCTCGCGCCCGAACTCCAGCGCATCCTCACCAAAGCTCTCGACCGGACGCCGCGCCGACGCTACCAGACGGTCGCCGAGCTTGCGTCGGAACTCAAAGCCTTCAAGCGCGCGCTCGAACTCGGTCAGGCGGCGACGACGCAAGTTAAGACGACGCAAGTTAAGACCCGCCTCGTCCTGAAGCGCGCCGTGGCCGCGCCGCGCGCGCGCGGGATAGACTACGCGGCCGAGTTGAACGGCCCGCAGCTCGAAGCGGTGACGACGACCGAAGGGCCGCTCCTCATCGTCGCCGGGGCGGGGACGGGCAAGACGCGCACGCTCGTCTACCGCGTCGCGCGTCTCGTCGAGTCGGGCGTCCGTCCCGAGTCCGTTCTGCTCCTGACCTTCACGCGGCGCGCGGCGACGAGCATGCTGGCGCGCGCGGCCGGACTCGCCGACGCGCGCTGCCAGCGCGTTTCGGGCGGGACGTTTCATAGCCTCGGCCACACGGTGCTGCGCAAGTACCCGGAGGCGGCCGGCGTCCAGCGCAACTTCACCGTCCTCGACGGGAGCGACACCGAAGACTTAATCGACCTCCTGCGCCGCCGCATGAACCTGACACGCGACCGCCGCTTCCCGCGCAAGCGAACCATCTGCTCCATCTTCAGCATGGCGGTCAACAAGGACATTACGCTCCGTCAGGTGTTGAAGCAGAGCTACCCGCAGTTCGTCGACGAGCGCGCGGCCCTCGAAGAGTTGTCGGCCGCCTTCGACGAGTTCAAGCGCGCGCGTCATATGCTGACCTACGACGACCTCTTGGTGCGCCTGCGCGAAGCCCTCGAAGCGAGCGAGGAGCTACGCGCGCGCCTCTCCGAGCAGTACCGCTACATCATGGTCGACGAGTATCAGGACACGAATAAGCTTCAGGCCCGCATCGTGCGGCTGATGGCCGAGGGGCACGACAACGTCGCGGTCGTCGGCGACGAGTGCCAGTCCATCTACTCGTTCCGGGGGGCGAGCTACCGCAACATGCTTGAGTTCCCCGAGCTCTTCCCGTCGGCGCGCGTCATCAAGCTCGAAGAGAACTTCCGCTCGACGCAGGCAGTCCTCGACGTGGCGAACGCCATCATCGCCGACGTGAAGGAGGGCTACGCGAAACGCCTCTTCTCGCGCGTCGGCGAAGGGCCGACGCCCGTCGCCGTCTCGGCGCGCGGCGAGAACGAGCAGTCGCGCTTCGTCGCCGAGCGCATCGAGGAGCTTCGCGAGGAGGGCGTCGCGCCGAGCGAAATCGCCGTCCTCTTCCGCGCCGCGTCGCACTCGTTCGACTTGGAGATTGAGCTCGCCAAGCACGGTATCCCTTTTCGCAAGTACGGCGGCATCAAGTTCGCCGAGTCGGCCCACATCAAGGACGCGCTCTCTTTCCTACGCATCGTCGCGAACCCCTCGGACACGCTCTCTTGGTTTCGCGCGCTCAAGCTCATCGACCACATCGGCGACGCGACCGTCAACCAGATACTCGACCACCTCGGCGTCGAGCGTAAAGAGTTCCGCGCGTCGCGCGCGAAGGAGAGTCTCTTCCGGCGTCTGCAACGCTTCCCGGCGCGCGCCGCCTACAAAGAGCACCTGATTCGTCTCGCGCGCCTTTTGTCGGGCCTCGTCGAGCAGAAGTCGCCGGGCGCGCAGATGTCCACGGTCGTCCGCTTCTACCGGCCGATTCTGAAAGCGCGCTACGACGACCACCCGCGCCGCGCGCGCGACCTCGAACAGTTGCAGCAGATCGCCAAGCGTTACAAATCGGCGGCCGAGCTTCTGTCCGACGTTGCGCTCGACCCCTCGGACGCGGCGCAGTCGAATCGCACGACGCGCGGCGGGGGCGACGTGACGCTCTCGACCGTCCACTCGGCGAAAGGGTTGGAGTGGGACGCGCTATTTGTGATTTGGATGACGGACGGCTGGTTCCCCTCGTCGCGCTCCTACGACGAGTTCGAGGACATGGAGGAGGAGCGTCGTCTGCTCTACGTCGCCGCGACGCGCGCGAAGCGGCATCTCTACTTCGTCTACCCGCTCGACGCCTACAGGGGCGCGGACGGCGACTCCTTCCCCACCGTCTCGCGCCTGCTCGAACCCATCCCGCCCGACGTGCTCCCGCACGCATCGCTCTCGGGCGGCGAATAATTCACGCGCGCCTCTTACGGGTAGCGGACGACGGCCGGGCCTGTTTCCGGCAGGGGGATGCGCTCGGTCTCTTCGGGGACGGGCGCGAAGCGCTGCTCCCGCCAATCCTCTTTCGCCTGCTCGATGCGCTCGCGCGAACTCGAAACGAAGTTCCACCAGATGTGGCGCGGGCCGTCCGACGTTGCACCGCCCAAGAGCATCAGCCGCGCGGGCGTCTGCGCGGCGAGGACTATCTCCGCGCCGGGTTTGAAGACGAGGAGTTGGCCCGCGACGAAAGTCTCGTCGCCTAGGTCGCCAAGGATTTTTACCGAGCCTTCGACGACGTAGGCCGCGCGCTCCTCCTGCTCGGTCGGCACGTCGAGGCGCGCGCCCCCTTCGAGCATCGCGTCAGCGTAGAACATCTCGGAGAGCGTGCGGACGGGCGAGCGCGCGCCGTAGAGCGCGCCGTTGATGAGACGCACGCGCTTGCCCTCGCCCTCGATGAGCGGAAGCTCCGCCGCGCCGTGGTGCGCGAAGTCGGGCGCGGTCTCCTCGTGCGTTCGCGGGAGTGCGACCCACGACTGGATGCCGAAGAGACTTGAGCCGCGCGGGCGCGTCTCGGGCGGCGTGCGCTCCGAGTGTGCGATGCCGCGACCGGCCGTCATCCAGTTGACCTCGCCGGGGCGTATGGGCTGCACCGTGCCGAGGCCGTCGCGGTGCAGAAGCTCGCCCTCGAAAAGATAGGTCACCGTCGCCAGACCGATGTGCGGGTGCGGCGCGACGTCGAGTCCTTTGCCCGCCCTTAGAATCTCCGGCCCCATCTGGTCGAGGAAGATGAAGGGGCCGACCATGCGGCGGCGCGCTGAGGGGAGCACGCGCCGCACCTTGAAGCCCTCGACGAGGTCGCGCGCGCGCGTCTCAATGACGACCTCGACGGGCGCGTCCGTCGTCGCCCCGCCGCCGTCCTGTCTTCCTGTTTCGTCCGCGCTCATCTGTATCTACAAACGCCGCCGTTCCCGTCGTGCGGGGGCGATTAGGGCCACGGGATGACTTTCTTCTTCCCGGATTTGGAAGAGGGGGGCGGCGAAAAGACCGGGAGCGAGCTATCGCGCGGTGCGGAGGTGCGCACGCGGCCGTCGGTTCGTCGCGGCCGGTGGGGCGCGGCGGCCGTCGGGACGCGCCGCGCGTCGGCGGTCTTCTCCCCGGCGGTGGGTTGGGCACGCCGTTCGGCGCGCGCATCCGGCTTCGCCTCGCGGCGTGTCGCGGTCGCGGCGGACGAGGCGTCGCGGCCACCCTCCGGTGACGCGGGCCGTGGCGCGGGCCGCGAGACGCCGCTCGACTCGGGCTCCGTGGGTGCGCTCTGTTCGACTGCGGGCGGCGCGGGCTGCGTGGGTTGCGCGGACGTTGTCGCCGTCGCGGAAGCGGGCGCGGCGGCTTGGGTGACATTTTCGTCCGTGCGCGCTTCGGCAGGTGGGACGCTCGGCTCGGCCTCCGCGAGCGGTCGCGGCCTCATCAAGTATGAGCCGGCGGCGAGACCCGCAGTCAGGGACACGGCGAGGACGGCGACCGTCAGGGGCCACGGCCGCCGGATGCCTTTCGCGCGCGTCGCGCTCGGCGGAGACGCGGGACTCTGAGGCGCGCGCGTCGAAGGCGGCACAACGGCCGGACTCGTGCGCGGCCGAGTCGCGGGGCTCTGACTCTCCACCGACTGCGTCACCGGTGGCGGCGTCTCCGCACTCGCGCGCGGGCGGACGACCGTCGCCACCTCCGGCTCTTTCGACTCGACGCCTCCGCGCTCCTCGACGACAAGCGCACGCCCGTCAACCTCGGCCGTCCTGTCCGCCGCCGCGACCTCTTCCGACGACGGCGCGGCGTGAACCTCCGACAGAGGGACGACGGGGCTGAACGTGCCGGCCGAGGGGAAGAACTGCACGTCAGCCTCCTCCCAGCCCTTCGCGCCTCGCAACATCTCGGCGATCTCGGCGAAGCCGCTAAAGCGCGCCCACTTCTCGGCGGACGCGCCGAGGCGTCCCTTCGCCGACGGGTCGGCCCCGCCTTCGATGAGCGCGCGCACGACGTCCGCGTAGCCGAAGAAGACTGCGACGCCGAGCGCCGTGAAGCCGTCCTCCCTCTCGGCGTTTGGGTCTGCGCCCGCCGAGAGCAGCAGACGCACGATGTCGGCGTGCCCCTTCGAGGCCGCGCGAATGAGCGGCGTCTCACCGCTCTCCGTCACGGAGTTCGCGTCCGCGCCCGCCGCGAGCAGAGACTCGACGCGCGCGGCGTCGCCGTCCCCGGCGGCGCGCACGAGCGCGCGCGCGTCAATCGGCTCGCGGCCGCTCGCCATCGAAGCGTTCGTCATAAAGCCCTCACCTGCGCACCTCGACGCGGTCGCCCGGTTGCACCAAAGGGTCGGGCGACCTGCCCGCTTCGATATCCCTAAGGCTGTAGCGCGTGGTCGCGAGGCGTCCGTCCGCGCCCTGCCGCGTGACCGTGACCTCAGTCGCGCTCGCCTGCGTGACGCCGCCCGCGGCGGCCACGGCCTGCGTCAGCGTCAGCCCCCCGTGAAACTCCTTCTGGCCGGGCAGCCGCACCTCGCCCGCGACGAAGTAGAACTGACGGGGAAGCGCCTGCACCGTGACGACATCGCCGGGGCGCACGAGCATCTTCATCGCGGCCGAGTCCTTTAAGTTGACGGCCTTGACCTGCCCCGTCGTGCGCGGGACGACCAAGACTTGCCCGGCCTCGGCGAGCGGCTGCGCGTGGGCGACGATGACGTAGAGCGGCACGCCCTCGCGGCGCAGGATTTTCGTGCCGGGGTCGCGCACCAGCCCGCTGACGATGACGGCGTGACTCTCATATTCGCGCACGCCGACCGAGACTTCCGCGCCCGCTTCGCCGCGCCGCCGCAACTCCGCGCCCAGACGCGCGGCTATCTCGTCGGTCGTCAGCCCCTCGACCTTCAGCGGCGCGCCGAGGCGCGTGTAGTCGAGCAGGCCCGTCGGCGTGACCTTGTGCGCCGTCGGCCGCGCCCCTTGCGGCCGCGTCGCGCGCACTTCCAGAACGTCGCCCGGCCCGACGCGGTAGACGGAAGCGGGGTCGGCGTCCGGGCGCGCCGCCTCGGGCCGTTCGACTCTGAGGGCATCGCCGTTCGGCGCTTCGGCCGAGGCCGGAGTCGTGTTCGCGGCCCTGACGCCTGCGGCCGCGCCGCTTGCGTCCGCTTCCGGCGCGGGCGTCGAGGCCGCGCGCAGCTTCGCGTAGGAACGGCCGAGCATCTCGTAGACGTTCGCGTCACGCGGGTCGAGGCGGACGGCCTGCTCGTAGGCGTCCACCGACTCGCGCCAACGGCCGAGGCGCGCGTAAGTTTCGCCGAGCGCGGAGAAGGCGGCCGGGCCGTTCCTGTCGAGACGCGCGGCCTCCGTGAAGGCCGCGACCGCCTCCTCGTATCGCCCCTCGCGTCTGTGCCGGAGGCCCAACTCGTAAGGCGACCCGTCCGGGGGCGCGGGCCTGTTCGCGGCGGGCGCACTCGCGCGGCGCGATGCGTTCGCGGCGGGCGCGTCGGCGGTCA
Source organism: Pyrinomonadaceae bacterium (assembly GCA_036277175.1). GTDB lineage: Bacteria > Acidobacteriota > Blastocatellia > Pyrinomonadales > Pyrinomonadaceae > DASQDT01. Next base: position 17,843 of record DASUNL010000309.1, read on the forward strand.
ACACGGCCGCCGGCGGTCTGTTCGTCGTCGCCGGGACTCTACTCGTAGAGGACGGCGCGGCGTTTGTCGGCGACGCCTTTTGTTCGTCACGCGCGCTCGCCGTGTCCGTCGGGAATTTGCGCGGCGGGTTCGTGGCGTAGTCGGGGCGGCGCTTGAGCGCCTCGGAGTAGGCGGCGCGCGACTCGGCGTCGCGGCCGAGCTTTTTGTAGACCTCGCTCAGGTGGTAGCGCGGCTCGGCCCACTCCGGGTAAATCTCCACGGCCCTCTTGAACGACTCGACCGCGCGCTCATACTCGCCCCACGCCGCGAGCGCGACGCCGAGGCCGTTGTGCGCCGCGCCGTCCCTCTTGCGGAGGATGACGGCCATGCGGTACGCGCCGACTGCCTCGGGCCAGCGCCCCTGCTCGGCGTAGACGTTGCCGAGGTTGTAGAAGGCGTCGCCGTTCTCGCGGTCGAGGCGCGTCGCCTGACGGAAGGCGGCCGCAGCCTCGTCGAGGCGGCCTTCGAGCGCGTAACGCACGCCGTCACGGAAGTAGACGGCCGAGGCGTCTTCGTCTTGGAGAGTCGCGGCCCGCGCCGCGCCGCCGAGCGCGCAGCAGACGAGGCAGAGCAGTAAAACTTTCTTCACGGGGCACACACCTTCCTTGCGAACACCCTCGGCGTCCGCGCGGACGCCCGCGCGCCCGAGCACACGACGGCGCGCGAAGCGGGTCTGGCGCTTCTCCCGAGCCGGACATCTACAGCGCGAGGGTGCTGCATAAGCTCGCTCACCGAATCAGGGAACAGGGATTCGTTAAATAGGGGGAACGGGAAAAAGTTGGCGGGAGAGCCGACGAGTAACGCGCGTTGCGAACGGGGCGAATTATATTCGAGCCAGCGCGTGTTGTCCATCGGGTGCGCGGCAGCCCGCCGGGAGGGTCGGCGGAGCGCCGACGGCGCTCCCGCGCGAGAACGTGCTTGTCGGGATAGCCTTCATCAAGTAAGATGCGCCGTGTCCTTCTCCGTATGAGCCGCACCGCACTATCTTGAGCACAGCGGTTTTTCGAAGCACAACATCCTGCGGCCGTGAGTGTTTGCCCCGTCCCTTTCAAATGATGAATCAGGAAGTCGAAAACGTCGAGCGCACCCAGTTCGTAGTCCTCACGGGACACTTGGACGATCACCCCTTGCCCGAGCTCATCCGACGCTTGCGCGTCGAGCGGAAGACGGGCCGCCTACAGGTCGAGTACGCGGACGGCCCCGGCGCGTTCTTCTTCGAGGACGGCCTGCTCGTCGACGCGCGGCTCGGCAACCTGCGCGGCGTCGAGGCCGTCTACGCCGCGCTCGCCTTAGGCGGCGCGTCCTTCAACTTTAACCCGCTCGTCCGCCCGCCCGAGCGCAACATCGACCGGCAGGGTCAGCAGTTCATACGCGACTTGGTCGAGGCCCCGCGGCGCGAAGGTTTGGCCGAGGTGCGCGTGGCGGCGCGCGACCTTGAGGCGGCGGCGTCCGACCCCACGCCCCGAGACGCATCGCGCCAGCTCCCGCCCGCCGCCGAACTCGTGGCCCCCTTAGTCGCTCCTCTCGAAGTGCGGCTCGTGGCGGTCGAGGAGGCGATCAACTCCGCCTCGCGCCGCTTCTCGCGCGAGCGTCTGGTCTACGCGATGGTCATAGGCTTTCTGACCGGCCTCAGCGTGATCGCCGTCCTCAACGTCGTCTTCGACCCGTTCCGCCCCGCGCCCGCGCCAGCCGCCGTCGCATCACTTCAGCCCGCGCCGCCGCCGGCCGACAAGGCCGAGGGAGGGCGCGGCGCGGCGACGGGACGCGAGCGCGACCCCGCCGCTTCGGAGTCCGATTCGAATCGGGACGCGGCGACGCCGGAGCAGGTGCCGCCGCCCGTCCCCTCCTCGGCGGCGGTCATCGGGACGCGCAGGTCCGACGGCCTGCCCACGCCGCGCGGCGCTCACGTCGTGCAAGTCCTCGTCGAGGTGCGCGACGGGCGCGTCACGGAGGCGCGCGTGTGGAACCCTCGGCCCGGCGCGGGCGCTTACGAGTCGGTCGCGCTCAAGATGGCGAGGGAGCGCCACTACCCGAAGAGCTTTACGGGGAGCGAGCGCCTGCGCATCAGCGTGAAGCCTTAGCGGATGCTCTTCATTCAAAGCAACAGTCTGGACTTCCCCGTCGGCGCGCGCGCGCGCCTGCGCCTCCTCGACGCGCTCGCCGAGCGCGGCCACGCCCCGCTCATACTCTCTTCGCGCCGCCGCCTTTTCCGCACGCTCGCTGCCGGCGCTGGAGACTCGGCGGCGGTAGAGGCCGCGGCCCGCGAGCTTGAGCGCGCGCTCGGTTCGCGTCACGGCGCAGACGGCGAGGCCGACGCGACGCCGGGCGAGCTTTTTTGCGCCGGCGACTGCGTGCTCGCGCTCCTCTTTCGGGATGACGCGGAAGGTGGCCTGAGCGCGTCCGTCGTCTACAGCGTGGAGACGGCCGCGCCGCTCGCGCGTCTCGAACAGTTCTGCCGAGACGTGCGCGAGGCTTTGGCCGAGCTCAAGGAAGAGGCCGCGGGCGCGGCGGCCGAGCCGACGGAGTTGCCGAGTTGGCGCGCGCGCGAAGGCGGTTCTTCGCAGGGGTTGGCGAGGTTCATCGCCGTCCAGCCGGCCGAGTTCGTCCGCGCCGCGGCCACGCTGCGTGGCGGGCGCGAACTCGGGCGCGCCTCGGCGTTGCTGGAGGAGCAGCCCGTGCGCGCCTTCCTCCGCCGCGCGCAGGAGATGCGGAGCGAGGGCTTCACGCCGCGCAGCCTGCTGAGGGAGGCGGCCGCCGTCTCGGTCGAGAGGATGTTGGAGGCCGGGCTGCTCGAACGCGAGGTGCGCGTGAGCTGCCGCAAGTCGGGCCACGCGCTCTTCGACCTACCCTCGCCCGACTCGCTCGCGGCCGTCACTTTGAGCAGGGCGAAGTGCAGCCTGTGTGCCGCGCCCGTCGCGGACGAGGTCATCGAGGAGACCGTCAACCCGACACGGCTCGCCGTCGCGCTGCTCGAAGACGGGCGCTGGTTGAGCAGCCGCGTCTACGGCATCGTCCGCTCGCTCGGCATCCCCGCGAGCGAGATCGCGACCGGCCCGGCCAACGCGCACGGCGAGTCCTACTTGGCCGCCGACGTTTGCGGCAACTCCTTCCTCTTCGTCGCCAGAGACGGAGACCTGACGCCGGCCTTCTCGCGCCGCATCGCCGAGACGGTGGAGGAGACCGACGCGACGCACCTCGTCGTCGTCACGACGGGCGCGTCCGCGGACGAGGGGCGTCTGCGTCTCTACGAGTTCGCGTGGAGGCGCGCGCGCGCCGGGCGCGATTTAGACACGACGCTCGTCGAAGGCTTGGCGGGAGCGCGCGAGCAGATCCAGCGCGCGTTCGAGCGGGTCGTCGGCCGCGAGCTGTCGCGCCGCCTCTTCCCGCTCGACGCGGCGCTCGGCTTCAGCGCCGGCGGCTTCGTGCTCCAATGGTTCAGGTTCGCCAGAGCTTCCGGCGCGAACAGGCGTGCCGGGGACTCCGCGACGCCGACACTGCTTGACCGTCAGATTGCGTCCTGACTCACGGGCGGAAGCCCCGCCGTAAAGCCTGCGTGTTGTCGCGCGGCGGCGCGCGGGATTATACTTCCCCTCCCGAAACCTCTTAAGTTTAAGGAGAGCGTCCATGCGAAATCTCCGCGCACATGGGGCCGCCGTCGCGTTCGGCTTCGCCGCCGCCGTCAGTCTCTCCGCGCTCGACGCGCGCCCGGCCGCCGCGCAACAGCCGCCCTCCGGCCCTCCGCCCGCAGGCGTGCGCGACCCGTTCGCCGAGGTGCGCGAGCGGCAGCAGCGCGAGGCGCAACTGCGCAGCGCCGAGATGCTTGGCACGTCGAAGCCGATGGACAGGCGCAACGCCGAGGCCGCCGCCGAGCAGATGCGCGAAGACTTCCGGCTCATCCAAGTCCTGCGCAACAAGGTCGTGCGCCAACTCAAGTCGGAGAAGCCGCTCGACTACGAACTCATCGCGCGCGAGACAGAGGAGATTAACAAGCGCGCCTCGCGCCTCAAGGCGCAGCTCGTGCGCGAGACTCCGGAAGGCGACAAGAAGGCGGAGGAGAAGCCTTTGGAGATTAGCGACAAGGAAGTGACGAGCGCGCTCGTCAGGATGTGCAAGCGCATCGACAGCTTCACCGAAAACCCCGTCTTCAAACTCGCCGACGTGGTCGACGTCGAGCAGACGGCCAAGGCCGGCCGCGACCTGCGCGACATCATCCTCCTCAGCGACGCCGTCAAAAGGACGGCCGAGCGTCTCGACAAGTTGAACAAGAAATAAGCACTCAGCATTCAGCTTTCAGCAGTCAGCTCACGGCTATCGCCGCTCCGTCAACAACACACTTCATCAACACTCTTCGTCCGCTCTATCAAAGCTGATTGCTGAGTGCTGAGTGCTTCTTTAACGGTTTGTAACTTCTCGTTTCACCCCGCCCGCGTGTTAGAAGTCTCGCGCCGGAGACTTTTTGCTCTACCCGTAGCGACACCGAAACTCCATCCGCCGATAAAACAAGGGACGACCCCAACATGAAAAGAACGCTCGCCGCCTTCGCCCTCGCCGCATTGTCTCTGAACGCCGCGACGCCCGCCCTCGCGCGCCTTCAAAACTCGCGCCCGGCCAGTGCGTCCGAAGTGACCGACAGTCACGCCGTCTTTCGTCGCATGACGCGCCCCCCCGCCCCGAGCGCGGACGCGGCGCGGCGTGCCCGAGAGCTTCTGGCGAAGATGACCGTCGAGGAGAAGGTCGGCCAGATGACGCAGCTCGAAATCAGCATGGTCTCGACGGGCCGCAATCAGGAGATAAAAATCGACCCGGCGAAACTTGAGAAGGCCGTCGTCAAGTACGGCGTCGGCTCGATTCTCAACGTCGCCGATCAGGCGCTCACGGTCGAGCGTTGGCACGAGACCGTCCGCCAGATTCAGGAGGCCGCCGGGCGTTCGCGTCTGAAGATTCCCGTCCTCTACGGCATCGACACCATCCACGGCGCGAACTACGTGCAGGGCGCGACGCTCTTCCCGCAGCCGCTCGCGATGGCCGCGACGTGGAACCCAGAATTGATGCTGCGCGCGTCGGAAGTCGCCGCCGTCGAGACGCGCGCCGCAGGCATCCCATGGACGTTCTCGCCCGTCCTCGACATCGGACGCCAACCGCTCTGGCCGCGCCTGTGGGAGACGTTCGGCGAAGACCCGTACCTTGCGTCCGTGATGGGCGTCGCCTCGGTGCGCGGCTACGAGGGCGCGGACTTATCTTCGCAGGAGCGCGTCGCCTCGTGCCTCAAACACTACATGGGCTACGGGCTGCCCTTGAGCGGCCGCGACCGCACGCCCGCGTGGATTCCCGAAATTTACATGCGCGAGTACGTCCTGCCGCCCTTCAAGGCGGCGGTCGACGCGGGCGCGCGCACCGTGATGATTAACTCCGGCGAAGTGAACGGCGTCCCCGTCCACGTGAGCCGCCCGATACTCACGGACATTCTGCGCAAGGAACTCGGCTTCAAAGGCGTCGCCGTCTCAGACTGGGAGGACATCAAGAAGCTCGTCCACATCCATCGCGTCGCGGCCGACGAGCGCGAGGCGACGCGCCTGAGCGTTATGGCCGGAGTGGACATGAGCATGGTTCCGAGCGACTACAGCTTCGCCGACCACCTCACCGCGCTCGTCAAAGACGGCTCTGTCCCGCAGTCGCGCATCGACGAGGCGGTGCTGCGCATCCTCACACTGAAATACGAGCTGGGACTTTTCGAGCGCGCCACGCCCGACGCTTCCTTGAAGGCGAAGTTCGCCACCTCGGAGTCGCGGCGTCTGAGCCTCGACGCGGCGCGCGAGGCGATGACGCTTCTCAAGAACACCGGTGACCTTTTGCCGCTCGCCAAAAACCGCAAGGTGCTCGTCACCGGCCCGACGGCCGACTCGCTCATCTCGCTCAACAACGGCTGGACGTACGTCTGGCAAGGCTCGGAAGAGTCGCTCTACCCGAAAGACCGCCCGACGATTCGCGCGGCCGTCGAGGCGAAGGTCGGCGCGTCGAACTTCTCTTACGTCCCCGGCACGCGCATCAAGCGCGCCTCCGGGCCGCCTTCGAACTCGACGCCCACGGACATCGACGAGGAGGTTGACATCGCGGCCGCCGCCCGCGCCGCGCGCGAAGCGGACGTCGTCGTCCTCTGTCTCGGCGAAGGCTCTTACACCGAGACGCCCGGCAACATCACAGACTTAACTTTGCCTGAGCCGCAACTGAAACTCGCCGAGGCCGTCGCGGCGGCCGGAAAGCCCGTCGTCCTCGTGCTCGTCGAGGGACGGCCGCGCATCATCAACCGCATCGCCGACGCGGCGGCCGCGATACTGATGGCCTACAACCCCGGCAACGAGGGCGGGCAGGCCGTGGCCGACGTGCTCTTCGGCGACTACAACCCTTCGGGCCGCCTGCCCGTCACCTATCCGCGCCACCCGAATGCGCTGCTCAGCTACGACCACAAGTCCTACGAGAACGAGGCGACGAGTTTCGGCCTCACGCCCTTCAGCCCGCAGTTCCGCTTCGGCCACGGGTTGAGCTACACGACGTTTAAGTATGACGGTTTGAAGTTGAGCGCGAAGACAATCGGCGAGCGCGACAAGTTGACCGTCAGCTTCACGGTGACGAACACGGGGCGGAGCGCGGGCGGCGAAGTCGTGCAGCTCTACGTGCGCGACCTCGTCGCCTCGGTGACGCCGCCCGACCGGCGTCTCCGCCGCTTCGCCAAGCTCCACCTCGAACCCGGCCAGAGCCGCGCCCTGACCTTCGAGCTTGAGCGCGAAGACCTCTCCTTCATCGGACAGGACATGCGCCCCACCGTCGAGCCGGGAGACTTTGAAATCCTCGTCGGCGGCCTCTCCGAGAAGTTCACGCTCACAAGGCAGTGACGAGTGACAAGTGACGAGTTAAAGACATTTCCGGAGTCCGGAGTCTAGACTCCGGAGTCAAAGAAGAGTCCGAAGTCTAAACGCGAAAGCCCGACAATGACGGTCGGGCTTCTGCTTTAACCATGAGCTTCCAGCTCTTGCTCGTCACTCGTCACTCGTCACTGCTTTTCCGGTAGTGCGCGGAGG
>DASUNL010000310.1:0-3869 GCA_036277175.1 Pyrinomonadaceae bacterium
GGTCTGACCCGTCACCAGCAACGAGAGGATGCCGAACGGAATGGCGAGCGGCAAAGTCAGCAAAATTGTTATGGGGTGAATGAACGACTCGAACTGAGCCGCCAGCACCATGTACATGAAGATGAACGAGAGCACGAAGGCGAGCATGAAGTAGTAGCCCGCGCGGCCCAACTCCTTCGAGCGGCCCGCGAGTCCGGTCGTGTACTCCGAGCTGATGCCGACCTCCTGCACGAACTTGTCCATCTCGGCGATGACCTCCGACTGCGAGCCGCCCGTCTCGACGTTGGCCGTAATCGTCACCTGCCGCTGCCGGTTCAAGCGGTCAATCGCCGACGGCCCCGTGCCCTCGACGACGCGGACGAGGTTCGACAGATTCGTCCATCCCGTCTTCGACGACTGCACGAAGAGATTCGCCAGCGCCTCCGGACTCGTGCGCGCCTGACCGACGGCGCGCACGCGCACGTCGTACTGGTCAGTCCCCTCGTTAAAGGTCGTCACGTCCTGACCGGCGACGAGGACGTTCAAAGCCTGCGCGATGTCGCCGACGCGGACGCCCAAGTCGGCCGCGCGCGCGCGGTCAATCTCGACGCGCACTTCGGGTTTGCCGACGATGAGCGACGAGTCGACGTCGACGACGTTCGGCACGGTCTTGAGTTTCTCCGAAAGCTTCTCCGAGTACTCTGTGAGCTTCTGGAGGTCTGGGCCGCCGACGACGTACTGGATGTCGGCGTTGCGGAAGCCGCCGCCCGAGATGGCCTGCACCTGACCGATGTTCGTGCGCAGCTCCTTCGGGTACTTGTGCAGGAGCTTGCGCGCGTCCTCCATCAACTGCACCTGCGTGCGGTCGCGGTCTTCAATCTCGACGAGCTTGACGTAGATGTTCGCCTCATTGACGAGTTGCTGCTGGCCCGCGCCAATGGTGACGAGCGTGTCGGTGACGCCGGGCAGGTTTTGGCGTATGTCGGCGGCGATGCGCTCGACAAGCGCGGACGTGGCCGCGAGCGTCGAGCCTTCGGGCGCGCGGACGTTAATCTCGAACTGCGACTGGTCGTCGACCGGCAAAAAGTTTTTGCCGACGAGCATGAAGAGCGGGACGATGCTGATGATGACGCCGAGACACATCAAGACGACCGCCCAACGGTGCGCCATCGCCCAACGCAGCATCCACGTATAGGTTCGGTCAATCGGCCGATACCAGCGCGACTCCTTCGACGTGTGCGGGCGCGACTCGCGCGTCCCCGCGTGCGCGTCCGAGTCTGTAGTCACGACCTCTTCGCTCGGCGGCGCGGACGTTTCTTCGTCCGTCGCGGTCTGCCGCGCCGCGTCCGACGCCATCGCCGCCGCAGGCTCTCCGGCCACGACCTTCGACTCGTCGGCCAAGACGGACGACGCTTCGCCCTCGCTCGGCATGGCGGCCGTCCCCGGCCCCTCGGCCGCGTGCCGTCGCTTGATGAGCCGCGCCGCGAGCATCGGCGTCAAAGTGAAAGAGACGAGCAGCGAGACGGCGATGGCGAAGCTCGAAGTCAGCCCGAAACTGGACATGAAGCGGCCGACGATGCCGCCCATGAAGCCGACGGGGATAAAGACGGCGAGCAAGCTGAGAGTCGTCGCCATGACGGCGAGGCCAATCTCGCGCGTCCCCTCGATGGCCGCCTGAAACGGGGCCATCCCCTTCTCCTCGACGTGGCGGTAGATGTTCTCTAAGACGACGATGGCGTCGTCAATCACGATGCCGACCATCAAGGTCAAAGCGAGCATCGTGATTTGATTCAAGGTGTAGTCCATCGCGGCCATCAGGCCGAAGGTGGCGACGATGGAGGTCGGGATGGCGATGGCCGCGATGAAGGTCGAGCGGAAATTCCACAAGAAAAGGAAGACGACGAGCGCCGCGAGGATGCCGCCCTCGACGAGGTGCGTCTCGATGTTGTTGACCGCCGCCTTGATGAAAATCGACTGGTCGCCGACTATCTGCGTCCGCACGCCTTTGCGTTCGAGCGCCGGCTGCAACTCGGCGAGTCGCTCCTTCACGGCGTCCGACACCTCGACCGAGTTCTGCCCTGACTGCTTCGAGACGACGAGCGTGACGGCAGGCTGTCCGTTCAGACGCGCCGCCGTGCGCTGCTCCTCCGTCCCGTCCTCGACGTACCCGATGTCGCTAATCTTGACCGCGTAGCCGCCGCGTAAGCTTACGGCGATGTGGTTGAACTCGGCCGGGCTGACGATGCGCCCCATCGTCCGCACGGTGAGTTCGCGCGCGCCCTCGTCGACGCGCCCGCCGGGAAGCTCAAGGTTCTGCGAGCGCACGGCCGCCAGCGCTTCGGGGACGGTGACGTTGAAGGCGCGCATCTTGTCGGGGTCGAGCCAGACCTGTATCTCGCGCCGCGCGCCACCGACGATTTGCACTTGCCCGACGCCGTTAATTGACTCGATGCGCTCCTTAATATCCTTGTCGGCGATGTCGGTCACTTCGCGCAGAGACTTGTTGGCCGAGACGGCGATGCGCAGCACCGGCGCGGCGTCCGTGTCGAGCTTGATGATGACGGGGTCTTCGGCCGTCTCGGGCAAATCGCTGCGGATGAGGTTGACCTTGTCGCGTATCTCCTGCGCGGCCACGTCCACGTCTTTGTCCAAGAGGAACTGGACGAAGACCTGCGAGACGCCTTCGACGGACGTGGAGCGCAGTTCGTCGATGCCGCTGATGGTGTTGACGGCGGCCTCGACGCGCTCGGTAATCTCGGTCTCAATCTCGCGCGGGCTCGCGCCGGGGTTGACGACCGAGACGGTGATGGTCGGGAAGTCGATCTTCGGGAAGAGGTCAACGCCCAAGGAGAAGAACGAGAACGCGCCGACGACCGTCAGCGACAGAATAATCATCGTCGCGAAGACGGGCCGGCGGACACAGATTTCGGCAAGCTTTTGCATGACGCTTCGCTCAGTTCAAAACTCAACGCCCAAAGTTCTTTGAACCTCGGGCTACCGCCCTTGTATAATCACCTCACCGCCCACCCCCAACGGACACCCGGCGGAGGCTTTCATGTCAACTAACGAGAGCAACATCACCAGACCGACCCTCGAAACCATCCTCGAACGCATCAACTCGCTCGAAGAGCGCCTCAACGGCCGAATGGATAGCCTCGAAGAGCGTCTCGACAACAGAATCCACAGCCTCGAAGAGCGTATGAACGCTAGATTCGACGAACTCGACATAAAAATAGACCGCGTCGGCAGCGTGGCATATACCACTCATGGGGAGATGTTGGAGTTGCGCGCCGATTTCCGCGAGTTGAACAAACGGCTGCAAGAGCATTTCCCCGCGCTCTCCTGAGTCGAGCGTCGTCTCTGAAATTTTCAAGAGCGGTCAGCTATCGGCGGTCAGCTTTTCTAACTGACGCCCGGAGGCTGGCCGCTTTACTGTCTGACCTGCGCGCCGTCGGCCAGTTGCTCGACGTTCGAGGTGGCGACGAGTTCGTCGGCCGCGACGCTTCCTTTAATCTCGACGAGGTCGCCCTCGGTCTGCCCGAGCGAGACGAGTCGCTCCTGCGCGACGCCGTCCTTAATCACGTAGACGCGGCTCGTGCTTCCCTCCGTGCGGACTGCGCGGGCGGGGACGAGCACGGCCGGCTCCGACTGCGGCATCTGGATGCGCACGGTGGCGAACTGCCCCGGCTTGAGTAGCCCCTCGCCGTTCTCAATCTCCGCCTCGACCGTCAAAGTCCTCGACTGCGCCGAGACGTTCGGCGAGATGCGCGCGACGCGACCGGCGAACGAGCGGTCGGGATAAGCGCTCGTCAAGACCGACACGCCCTGCCCCTCGCGCACGCTCGAAATCGCCTGTTCGGGGATGTCGATGCGCATCCGCAAGGGGTTCG
>DASUNL010000311.1:0-4644 GCA_036277175.1 Pyrinomonadaceae bacterium
AGCTTTCAGCGGTCAGCTTCTCAAGCCGTTCAAAGCTGATTGCCGACCGCCGACCGCTGACCGCTTCTAGTTGAACTGTTCGAGGAAGCGCGTGTCGTTCTCGAAGAGCAGGCGTATGTCGTCGAGGTTGTATTGGAGCGCGCACATGCGGTCGATGCCGAAGCCGAAGGCGAAGCCGGAGAACTCTTCGGGGTCGATGCCGACGACGCGCAGGACGTTCGGGTGAACCATCCCCGACCCGCCCATCTCTATCCAGCCGCTCCCCTTGCACAGGCGGCACACGGAGCCTTCGAGACGGCCCGTCCCCCCGCACTTGAAGCAACTGAAGTCGAACTCCGCGCTCGGCTCGGTGAACGGGAAGTATGACGGGCGCATGCGCGTGCGCGTGCCGGGGCCGAAGAGGCGACGCATCAACTCCGTTATCGTGCCCTTCAAGTGACCCATGTGTATGCCGCGGTCAACGAGCAGCCCCTCGACTTGGAAGAACATCGGGTTGTGCGTCGCGTCGGGCGTGTCGCGGCGGAAGACTCGGCCGGGCGCGATGACGCGCAGGGGCGGCCGCCGCTCCTGCATCGCGCGTATCTGCACGGTCGAGGTCTGCGAACGAAGGGCCAGCCCGTCCTCCGTGTAGAACGTGTCCTGCGGCGAGCGCGCCGGATGAAGTTCCGGGATGTTGAGCGCCGTGAAGTTGTAGAAGTGCGTCTCGATTTCCGGCCCGTCCTCGACCGAGTAGCCCATCGAGACGAACACGTCCTCAATCTTCTGCCGCACGAGCGTAATCGGATGCAGATGCCCGCGACGCGGACGACGGCCCGGCAGCGTCACGTCCAGACGCTCGCGCTCGACCCGCTCGGCCGCGACCAACTCACCTAAAGTCTGCTCGGCCTCGCCTATCGCGCCTTCGATTTCGGCGCGCAAAGATTGCACGCTCTGCCCGAAGGCCGCGCGCTCCTCGGCCGGCACGCGCCCGACGAGTTTCATCAACTGCGAGAGCGCGCTCTTCTTCGCGGTGTGGCGCGTGCGCAGCTCCGCCAGCTCGCGCAGGAGCGTCTCGGCCTCGCCGTTCGCCAACGACTCGCCCGCGCCGTCGCCAGAGCGGAAGCGCGCGAAGCGTCCGAAATCGCTCTCGAACGCTTCGCGCACGGCCCGCGCCTGCCCCTCGTGTTCCTTGACCTCGGAACTCATCAGAGTCCTCTTCTTGAAGTGAGACGTCGCCCCTTAGGCGGCGACCTGACGGCCTCCGTCGTTGCTGACCGCGTTCTTGGCCTGCGTCGCGAGTTCGGCGAAGGCGTCGGGCGAGTTGGCGGCGAGGTCGGCGAGCACCTTGCGGTCAAGCTCGATGCCGGCGGCCTTCAGGCCGTGCATGAACTGCGAGTAGTTGAGACCGTTCAGGCGCGCGGCCGCGCCGATGCGAACTATCCAGAGGCTTCGGAAGTCGCGCTTCTTGAGCTTGCGCCCCGTGTAGGCGAACTTGAGCCCGCGCTCGACCGACTCCTTGGCCGAACGGTAAAGCTTCGACTTCGTCCCGCGATACCCCTTCGCCAGCGTTAAAATCTTCTTGCGCTTCTCGGTGCGCTTATGTCCACGTTTTGCCCTCGGCATAACAAACCTCCATAAGACCGTGAATCGTTAATCGTCAATCGTAAATAGAAGAAAGCTGTCTTTCTCGATTCACGATTTACTATTTACGATTCACGTCAGTCATTGTCCTTCGATTAACTACGCCCGTAGGGCAACATTTGCTTGATGCGCTCCTCGTCGGACTCGGAGACGAGCACGTCGATGTCGAGGTGACGCTTACGCTTGGTTGATTTCTTCGTCAGGATGTGGCGCGCGTGCGAGTGCCCGCGCTTGACCTTGCCCGACGCCGTGGTGCGGAAACGCTTGGCCGCGCCCTTGTGTGTTTTGAGTTTCGGCATGACTGCTCCCTTTCTAAATTAAAACCTTCGCGGCGACGACGACGACGCGCGCTCGGCCCTAGCCCTGCGCCTCGCCCTGTCCCGACGGCTCGACGACGACCGGCGTCGTCGCGGCCGGTGTCGTCGCGGCGGGCGCTGCTGGCGCGGCCTGTGCGGGCGCTGTCGCCTCCTCGCGCCTCGGCTGCTGCTCGCGCTGCTGTCCGGCGTCCTGCTGGCGCGCGCTCTTCTGCTTCTTGGGCGCGAAGACCAGAAACATCTGGTTGCCCTCCATGCGCGGCCGCGCCTCGACCTCGCCGAATTCCGTGAGGTCGTGTTCGAGACGTTCGAGAAGCTGCGCGCCCAGCTCGCGGTGCGTGATTTCGCGGCCGCGGAAGAAGATGGTCGCCTTGACCTTGTCGCCCTCTTCGAGCCACTGGCGCGCGTGCTTCATCTTGAAGTTGTAGTCGTGCTCGTCCGTGCCGGGGCGAAACTTCACTTCCTTGACGGTGATTGTGACCTGTTTCTTCTTGGCCTCGTTCGCCTTCTTCTTCGCCTCGTACTGGAACTTGCCGTAGTCGATGATGCGGCAGACGGGCGGGTCGGCCGTGGCCGCGACCTCGACCAAATCGAGACCCTTGTCGCGTGCCATCCGCACGGCGTCGCGCGTCTGCATCACGCCCAACTGCTCGCCGTCCTCCGCGATGACGCGCACCTCGGGCACGCGAATTCTCTCGTTGATGCGCGTGGCCGGCGCTCGTCGGTTGTCGAAGCGCTGCCCGCGTCCGCGAAATCCTGCTATTGCTACACCTCCTAAAGTCAGAGTCTCGGAGTCTCGGAATCAAAAGCGGCTTGCCTTTGACCACGCGACTCCGGACTATTCGTTTGTCAGGGCGCGCGAGCGTATGAGTTCGAGCGCCTTGTCGCGGAACTCCGCGAGCGTCATCGCGCCGATGTCGCCCTTCGTGCGTTCGCGCACGGCGACCTTGTGCTCTTCCATCTCGCGGTCGCCTAAGACGAGCATGAAAGGTATCTTCTGCAACTGCGCGTCGCGTATCTTCGCGCCGATCTTGTCGCCGCGCACGTTCGTCTCGACGCGGAGGCCCGCCGCGCGTAAATCGCGCGCGACCTCCTCGGCGTAAGGGTTGACGCGGTCTGTAATCGGCAAGACCGCCACCTGAACGGGCGCGAGCCAGAGCGGGAACGCGCCCGCGTACTGCTCGATGAGCACGCCCATGAATCGCTCGACCGAGCCGAAGAGCGCGCGGTGAACCATCATCGGGCGGTGCGGACGGTTGTCCTCGCCGATGTACTCAAGCTCGAAACGCTCGGGCAGGTTGAAGTCGTACTGCACCGTCCCCAACTGCCAGAGCCGCCCGATGGCGTCCTCAATCTTGATGTCTATCTTCGGGCCGTAGAACGCGCCCTCGCCCTCGACGCGGACGTAGTCGATGCCGCACGCTTCGAGCGCCTCGACGAGCGTGGCCTCGGCGCTCGCCCAAGCTTCGGGCGAGCCGAGGAAGGTCTTCGCCGAGTCGCCGCCCGCGACCGAAAGCTCGATTCTCATCCGCTCGAAGCCGAAGGTGCGGAAGACCTCCTGCGCGAACTCGACGCAGCCGCGTATCTCCGCGCTCATCTGCTCGGGCGTGCAGAAGAGGTGCGCGTCGTCGACGGTGAAGCCGCGCGCTCGCATCAGCCCGTGGAGCGCGCCCGAAAGCTCCGCGCGGTAGACCGTCCCCATCTCGGCGTAACGCTGCGGCAGGTCGCGATAGCTTCGCTGCTGCGAGCGGTAGATGCCGATGTGGAACGGGCAGTTCATCGGCTTTAAGCGATACTCCTGCTCCTCGATTTTCGTCGGCGAGTACATCGAGTCGCCGTAGTTCTGCTCGTGGCCGCTAATCTGCCACAGCTCGCGCCGCGCGATGTGCGGCGTGATGACGAAGGTGTAGTCGCGCTTCAAAAGCTCGGCGTGCAGATAGTCCTCCATCGCCTTGCGTATGACCGCGCCCTTCGGGTGCCAGAAGACGAGCCCCTGCCCGTACTGCTCCTGAATCGAGAAGAGGTCGAGCTCGCGTCCGAGCTTGCGGTGGTCGCGCCGCTCGGCCTCTTCGCGCTGTTTCGTCCACGCATCCAATTCTTCCTGCGTGGCGAAGGCTGTCCCGTAGATGCGCTGCATCTGCGGGCGCTCGGCGTCGCCCATCCAGTACGCGCCCGAGAGTGACAAGAGCTTGAACGCCTTCAGGCGGTTCGTGTTCGGGACGTGCGGGCCGAGGCAGAAGTCCAGAAATGGCGAGCCTTCGATGTAATAGACGCTGACGTGGTCGCCGCCCTTCTCCTCAATCAGCTCGCACTTCAGAGGCTCGTCGCGCTCGCCGAAGATGCGCAGGGCCTCGTGCTTCGGAATCTCCTCGCGGCGATAAGCGAGGTTGCGTTTCGCCAACTCGCGCATGCGCTTCTCGATGACGGGCAGGTCTTCGTCGGTGAGCGTGCGCGGCGCGATCAGGTCGTAGAAGAATCCGTAGCGCGGGTCTTCGAGGAGCGCGGGGCCGATGCCGAGCTTCGTCCCCGGAAAGAGGTCTAGCACGGCGGCCGCTAAAAGATGCGCCGTCGAGTGGCGAATCACGTCAAGCCCTTCGAGCGTGCCGGGCAGCACCGGCTCGATGTCGAGCGCCGGCTTGGAATCAAGCTCGCCGTTCTCGCTGACGAATACTTGATACTGCCCGGCGCGCGCCACGGCCGTCTCAAGCGG
>DASUNL010000312.1:0-4320 GCA_036277175.1 Pyrinomonadaceae bacterium
CCGGTCACACCGAAGGCAATCACTCCATCGTCGCCTACACGCCTGAGGGCCTGTTCGTGTCGAGCGAGAACGGCGTCGGGCCGGACGCCTACGCGCCGCAACACTCGCGCATCCCCGGCGTCGCGCGTTACGCGCGCGCGACGGGCATGGAGGTCGTGCTCAACGGCAACACCTTGGAGCGCGGTCTCGACCAGTACGTCTCGATGATACAGGAGCGCGAGATGGCCGGGCCTTCGCCGCGCGACCCGCGCTTCTACAACGTAGCGTCCTCTTCCGAGCTGGCACACTACTGGCTCTTCCCCGGCGTCCGCCCAACCTTCAGCTTCGGCCCCGTCGAGTTCGGACAATTCCAAAAGCAGTGACGAGCAAGCGTTCAGCCGTCAGCGTTCAGCATTCAGCTTTGATAGAGCGGACAAGGGATTAAGTTGAATCGCGGCTGCTGCCCGCCTCGCGGCGGCTGCCGTAAGCTGAGTGCTGAAAGCTGAACGCTGACTGCTATCCCGTCACTTTCAGTTTGACGGCTTCCAGACGAACTTGCCGGTCTGGTCGATGTAGCCGTGCTTGCCGCCCTGCCAGACCTTGGCGAGTCCCTCGAAGAAGTCGTCGGCCTTGGTGAACTGCGCGGGGATGACGATGGTGCCCTCGCGGTTGATGTAGCCGTACTTGCCCTCGGACTTGACGACGGCGAAGCCCTCCGAGAAGTCTGCGGCCGCGTCGAAGATGGCCGGGATGACGGACGCGCCGCGCTTGTCCACGTAGCCGAAACGATTCCCGGCGATGACGCGCGCCAACCCTTCGGAGAAGCGCCCGACGTAGTTGTGCTCGGGCACGATGACCGTCTCGCCGCGCTTGTTGATGTAGCCGTAGCGCCCGCCGACGGCGACGCTCGCCAAGCCCTCGGAGAAGTGCGATGCGTTGTTGTACTGCGGGCGGATGACGACCTTGCCCGAACGGTCGACGAAGCCGTGGCGGTTCGCGACGACGACGAGCGCGAGACCTTCGGAGAAGCTGAACGCGCGGTCGAACTGCGCGGGGATGACGAGCCGCCCGGCGCGGTCGATGAAGCCGTACTTCGCGCCGACGCGGACGGCGGCGAGTCCTTCGGCGAAGCTTTGCGCGGAGTTGAACTGCGGCGCGATGACGATGCGGCCCTTCGTGTTGATGAAGCCGAGGAGGGGCTGCGCGCCGCCGGTCGAGACGGGCGCGAGGCCGTCGGAGAACTGACCGGCGAAGTCCACCTGCTGAAGCTCGATGACGAGGCGGCCCGACTTGTCGATGACGCCGCGACGGTCGCCAATCTTGACATGCGCCAAGCCCTCCGAGAAATCCCACGCCTCGTCGAACTGCGGCTCGACCATGACCTTGCCGGTCTTGTCGATGTAGCCCCACTTGCCGTTCTGCCGGACGGGGTAAAGCCCGCCCGTGGGGCGTCGCTGCGTCTGCGCGAGGACGCATGTGGAGAGTGCGAGGCCGAGCAGGAGACACGTCAGGGGAGCGGCGCTTCGGGGGCAGAGATTACGTCGCATATCTAACGGCGCAAGCTATCACAGGAAGGGAAAAGTAAAAAGACAAAAGGCAAGAGTAAAAAGGCAAAAGTGAAGACGGACAACACGTCGCCAGTCTTCACTTTTGCCTTTTACCTTTTGCCTTTTATCTTTTCATGTGCGCGTCGAGCCAGCCGGTGACCGTGGTGTACCAGTGCGCGGAGTTGCCGGGCTTGAGAATCCAGTGGCCCTCGTCGGGGAAGTAGAGGAGCTTCGATTCGACGCCGCGCCGTTGCAGGGTCGTGAAGAGTTGCAGCCCCTCGCCGATGGGCACGCGGAAGTCCAGCTCGCCGTGCGTGACGAGCGTCGGCGTGTTGAAGTTCTTGGCGAAGCGGTGCGGCGACCAACGCTCGTAAAGCTCGGGCGCGTCCCAAGGCGTCCCCCGAAACTCCCACTCCGGAAACCAAATCTCTTCGGTCACGCCGTACATGCTCGTGAGGTTAAAGACGCCCGCGTGCGAGACGAGCGTTTTGAACTTCACACGCGGGTGGTCGTTGTGTCCCAAAATCCAGTTGACCATGTAGCCGCCGTAAGACGCCCCGGCCGCCGCCACGCGCTCGCGGTCGACGAACGGCATCGCGGCGACGTGCGCCACTCCGTTCATCAAGTCGGTGTAGACCTTGCCCGCCCAGTCGCCGGAGATTTCATTCGTGAACTGCTGGCCGAAGCCGGTCGAGCCGCGCGGGTTCGGCAGAAAGACGACGTAGCCGGCGGACGCGAAGACCTGCGGATTCCAGCGATAGCCCCAACTGTCATTGAACGCGCTCTGCGGCCCGCCGTGGATGATGACGAGGAGCGGGTACTTCTTCGATGCGTCAAAGTTCGCGGGCTTGACCAGCCACCCGGCAATCTTCGCGCCGCCCGCGCCCTCCCACGTCAACTCTTCTGCGGGCCGGAGCGCGTAAGACTTCATCAGGGCTTCGTTCTCGCGCGTCAACTGGCGTACGGCCGACTCGCCTTGCGCGATGCGCTGTCGCGGGTCGGCGACCGTCGTGACGAAAACTTCCGCCGGCGTGTGCGCCGTCGAGCGCGTAAACGACATCGTGCGCCCGTCGGCCGAGAGCTTCAGGTCGTCGTTGAAGCCTTGCAGAAACTTGAACGGCTCGCCGCCCTCGACCGCGACGCCGTAGACGGGGTGACGGCCGCGCTCGCCCGTGCCGAAGTAGACGTAACGGCTGTCGGGCGTGACGACGAACGATTCGACGTGCGCGTCGAGTCGCGGCAGAAGCTCGCGCGAGCGATTCGCCCCACGGTCGTAGAGCATCAAGCGCCAACGGTCGCTCTCGAACCCGGCCGTCGTCTGCGAGCGGTAGAGTATGAAGCGCCCGTCAGGCGTGTAAGTGGGCGACTGGTCAGCGCCCTTGTTGTCGCCCGTCAGACGCCGCGCCTCGCCGCCCGTGACTGAAACGACGAAGAGGTCGCTGTTGGTCGAAACGGCCTCGACCGCGTCTGTGTTACGCGCGAAAGCAAGCTCCTTCGAGTCGGGCGAGAAGGCGTAATCGGGCGGGCCGCCCAGAGAGAACGGCGGGGCGTCGAAGTCGCCGGGCGTCAAATCGCGCGCCGCGCCGCCCGCCAAGGGGACGACGAAGACGTGCGTGCGCTTGCCGTCCTTCCAACTCGTCCAGTGCCGGTAGAGCAGACGCCCGATTGTCTTCGCCTTAACCTTATTGGCTTCCGCCTCGGCGTCGCGGCGTCGGTTGCACTCGTCGTCGGCGCAGTCGGGATAGATGTCCGAGACAAAGGCGATGAGCCGCCCGTCGGGCGACCACACGGGGTCGCTCGCGCCGGTCGAGAGGCTTGTGACTTGTCGCCGGTTCGCCCCTTGCGCGTCCATCGTCCAGACTTGGCCGCCGGTGACGAAGGCGAGCGCGCTCCCATCGGGAGACCAGCGCGGCGTCGTCGCCGATGCGTCGCCGCTCGTCAACTGTCTCGGCGTGCCGCCGTCGGTCGCGACGACGAAGATGTGCGTGACGTTGCGGTTGGCCGCGCGGTCGGGCACGGCCACGGTGTAAGCGACCCACTTCCCGTCGGGCGACACCTGCGGGTCGCCGACGCGACGCACTTTCAGCAGTTCCTCAATCGTGAACGGCCGCGCCGCATCTTGCGCGACCGCGACGACCGACAGCGACGACACGCACCACGCGAACACACACGCAGCGAGCCACACGGACAAGCGTCTCATAGCGTTCTCCTAAAAAAGATGAATCTTAACGGGCTGGAAGAAGCGCCCAAGAATCTATCACAGTCGGCGGCGCGGCAGAAACGTTCGCGGCGCAGCGCGCTGGAGACCGTCTTGGCAATGCCACTAGGGGCGCAAGGTATGAGGTGAGACTCAGCAGCGTGAACGTGTGACCCAGAGCGACAAGCCTCTCATCGGTCAGCCTTTCAACCGTGTCCGGCGCGATAATAAAAGATCACAGCCTCGGGTGCATGCCGTTGTTATGTGGTGCGTTTAGATTTCTCAATCAACTCTGGCCCCATTCTTCTTCGCACTTCCTGAATGAAGCCCTTTTCACTCATCGTTTGAATAAGAATCACCAAATCGGATTTCATCCCCACGAAAGGATAATCTTCAGGCAGGCTGCTCGAATGACTTGAAATTACAAACAGCCAATCGAAGCCATATGCCATAAAGATGTAGGCGTTATGATCTCTGAATCTGGTTTTCGCCGGAGCATGAATTACAGTATTTGCACTTTCAACCCCTTCAAGCTTTATCAAGGTAAAGCAATACCAACTAGGCTTACCGGGGTCTCCGTCATGCAACATCTTACGG
>DASUNL010000313.1:0-7390 GCA_036277175.1 Pyrinomonadaceae bacterium
GGTTACCCCGAGGGCTTGCGCGGCGAGGAGATTCCGCTCACGGCGCGGATACTCTCGGTCGTCGATTGCTTCGACTCCGTGCGCGAGGAGCGACCCTACCGACGCGGCATGACGCGCGAGGAGGCGGCGAGCCTCTTGACGCGCAACTCCGGCACGCTCTTCGACCCGCGCGTCGTCCGAACCTTCCTCTCGAACCTCGACCGCTTCGAGCGCGAGATAGAGACGGAGGGCTTAGACCACCACGGCTTCACCGCCGCCGAGTGCGACGCGCGCGACCTCTTCGACGCGCACGAGGCGCACGAAGCGGGCGACGCCGCGCGGCCGATGGACGCGCCGTCAACTCCGCACTCGCCCTCGCGCGTACACGACTCGGACGCGCCCGCCTACTTCAACCAAATCACGAACGCGCACCGCGAGGGCTACGCGCTCTACGAGATCGCGCGCACCTTCGGCTCGTCGCTCGACATCGAGGACACGACCGCCGCGCTCGTCAACAAGGTCGGCCACGTCGTCCCCTTCGACCTCTGCGCCGTCTACCTGCACGACGAGTTGAAGAACTACTCGACGGCCGCGCACGTCGCGGGCGCGCACGCCGAGCTTGTGCGCGGGCGCTCCTGCGCGCCGGGCGAGGGCGTCGTCGGCTTCGTCATCGCCAACCGCCGCCCCGCCGCGCACCTCGACCCGATGCTCGACTTCCGCGAAGTGGCGTTGCCCAAGGGCGTCCAGTACCGCTCGCAGATAGCGCTCCCGCTTTTGCGCGAGGAGCGTCTCATCGGCGCGCTCGCCGTCTACTCGGCCGAGGAGCGGCGCTACACGGACGACCACCTGCGACTCCTCGACACCGTCGCGCGCCTCGCTTCGGACGCGCTCGCCAACGCCGTGCAGCACGCCGAGGCCGAGTCGAACGCGCTCACCGACACGCTGACGGGCCTTGCGAACAAGCGCGCCATCTACGCGCGCTTCGAGCAGGAGGCTTCGCGCGCGCGCCGCACGAACAAGCCCTTCCAAGTCGTGATGCTCGACCTCGACGACTTCAAGCAGGTCAACGACACGTTCGGCCATCAGGCCGGCGACCAGATGTTGCGCGAGGTGGCGCGCATCCTTCAGGCGCAGATGCGCGAGTACGACTTCCTCGCGCGCTACGCGGGCGACGAGTTCTTGGCCTTCGTGCAGGACTTGGACGCGGAAGGCGTCGAAGAACTATCGGCGCGCATCGAGCGTGCCGTCGGCCGCTTCTCGCTCCACGTCCGCGCGGGCCGCCACGCGCGCGTCGGCATCTCGCTCGGCTCGGCGGCTTACGGCCGCGACGGCGAGACGCTCGACCAACTCATCGTCGCCGCCGACGAGGCGATGTACGCCGCCAAGAGCGGCCACAAGCTGCGCGCAGACCCATCGGCCGCCGACACGCCCGCGCCGCCGCCCGACGCCGCGCCACAGGACAAACCTTCGCCCGACATCCCGACCGGCAACCTCGCCTCGACAGCAATTAACTGAAGAGAGCCGTAAATAGTAAATCGTCAGTCGTGAAGAGAAGCGTCTCTATTCACGATTGACGATTTACTATTTACGGTTGTTCTTGACTTTCCCCGCCTCAATCGCTTTCAATCAAAGAGGGCGCGCCGAAGGGCCGCGCGCTACCGCCCCTCAGAAGCCGTCCCGCACGTCGCCGGGCCGAAAGCTTTTCCCTTAACGCCAGCGCGAGTCAGACGCAACGCACTTCCACTGACTGCGGGCTGCCGTCTACCGACTTACTTATCCAGTGTCTTCCGCCATTCACAACAGGGGCGCTGCCGTGCTCGTCGTCGCGGGCGAAGAGGCTGCGCGCGCGTCGCTCGCCCGCGCGCTCGAAGAGGCGGGCCACCGCGCCGTCGCGTGCTCCGACGCTCCGTCGGCCCTGCGCGCCGTGCAGCGCGAGCGTTGCGACCTCGCCATCCTCGACGCCGAGTTGCCCGGCACGAGCGGACTCGCCTTGTGCCGTCTGCTGCGCGCGCGCGGCGGCGACGCGCGACGACTACCCGTCATCGTCGTTTCGGGTCACGACGACGAGGGGCAGAAGGTCGAGGCGTTCGCCGCCGGAGCGGACGACTTCGTCGTCAGAACCGCGAGCGCGCGAGAACTTTTGACGCGCGTCGGCGCGCAACTCGAAGCGGCCGAGCGACAGCGCGCCCTCGAAGGCAAGAACCGCGAGCTGGCCTTCCTCGCCGACTTGGGTCGCGGCCTCCTGCACGCGCTCAGCCCCGCCGAGGTCGCGCGCCGCGTCGCAGGCATGACCTACGAGGGCGCGGACGCTGCTCTTTGCGCCGCCGTGCTCGTCAAAGACCTCGGACAGACAAATAATGCCGCGACGCGCGCCGACGCCTTGACGCTCTGTCTCTTCGACCGCGAGGGGAGCGCCGAGGAGGATGCGTCGTTGATGAACGCGGCGCGGCTCACGGAGTGGCTCGCCGCCGCGCCCTCCGCGCCCGCGCGCACGAGCGACCGCGAAGAGTTTTTCCTGACCGACGCGCGGCACGTCGTCGAGTACGCCGCGCCTTTGCGCTTCGGCGCACGCGCACTCGGCGCGCTCGTCGTCGCCTTCGACCGCGCGGGCGACTGCGACGAGACGGTCGAGCGACTCGTCGACGCCGCCGCGCAACAGGCCGCGCTCGCCGCGCACATCTCTTCTCTGTACGAGGCGGCGCGCGAGTCCTCGCGCCTGCTCGCGCGCGAGGTCGAGCGGCGCACGGCCGAGGCCGAGGCGCAGCGCCGCTTCACCGAACAAATCATCGACAGCCTCCCCGTCTCGCTCTACGCCGTCGACCGCGACTACCGCGTCGTCGCTTGGAACCGCAACCGCGAGCTAGGCGGCCAAGGCATCCCGCGCGGCAGCGCCATCGGCCGCAACGTCTTCGACGTGCTGACGCGCCAGCCGCGCGAGGTCATGCAGCGCGAGTTCGAGCGCGCGTTTGCGACCGGGCGCATCGAGAACATCGAGCAGGAGACGCGCGCCTCAGACGGCACGACGCGCCACTGGCTCGTCAGCAAAGTCCCGATGCGCGGCGACGACGGGCGCGTCTCGCACGTCATCACCGTCGGCGAAGACATCACGGCGCGCGTCGAGGCCAACCGCGCCGTCGCGCGCACTGAAAAGCTCGCGGCCGTCGGACGACTCGCCGCAGGCGTCGTACACGAAATCAACAATCCCTTGGCGACCATCGCCGCGTGCGCCGAGGCTCTTGAATCGCGCGTCGTCGAGGGCGTCTACGGCGCGTCGGCCGAGGTCGAAGACCTGCGCGAGTACTTGCAACTCATACGCAGCGAGACGTTCCGCTGCAAGTCAATCACGAACGGCCTTCTCGACTTCAGCCGCGCGCGCGCCGGAGAGCACGCGCCCGTCAACGTCGCGGAAGTCGTTGAGTCGGCCGCGCGTCTGTTGGCACATCAGAAGCGCGGCGCGGCGGTGAAGATTGAGGTCGAGGTCGAAGGACGCCTGCCGCTCGTCTCGGCCGACGAGGGTCAGTTGCAGCAGGCCGTCATCATCCTCGCCGAGAACGCCATCGACGCGATGCCCGAAGGCGGCACGCTTCACCTGCGCGCGCGCCGAAGCGAGAGCGAAGAGGACGGCGGCACTGTCGTCGCCGTCGAAGTCTCGGACACGGGCCACGGCATCCCCGAAGAGAACCTCGCGAAAATCTTCGAGCCGTTCTTCACGACCAAAGAGGTCGGGCGCGGAACGGGACTCGGCCTCGCGGTCTGTTATGGTATTGTTACCGAGCACGGCGGACGCATCACGGTCGAGTCGAGCGTGGGAAGGGGGACGACCTTCACGCTCATCCTGCCGGCCGCCAACCCTGACGGAGGCCCGAAGCACAGTTGACGAATACGCAACCGGCGAAAATCCTCGTCGCGGAGGACGAGCAGAACCTGCGGCTCGTGCTCCAGAAGGAGTTGCAGCGTCTCGGCCACGACGTGCGCGTCGCGCCCGACGGCGAGGCTGCGCTCCGCCTGCTCGAAGAGTCGAACGTGGACGTCGTCCTGTGCGACATCAACATGCCGCGCATGGACGGCCTCGAACTCCTGCGCCGCGTGCATCAGCGTCCGAACCCGCCCGAGGTCATCATGCTGACCGGCGTCGCCAGCGTCGAGACGGCCATCGAGGCGATGAAGCTCGGCGCTTACGACTACCTGTCGAAGCCCTACCGCATCGTCGAGTTGGACGCGCTCGTCAAACAGGCCGCCGAGAAGCGTCGGCTTCGCGTCGACAACCAACGGCTGCGCGCTTTGGCCGCGCGGCAGACGGCGACGCCCGAGATAGTCTACGTCTCCGGCGGGATGCGCGAGGTGATGCGCTTGGTCGAGCGCGTCGCGCCGTCGGATGCGTCGGTGCTGATTACGGGCGAGTCGGGGACGGGCAAGGAACTCGTCGCGCACGCGATTCACAAACTGTCGCACCGCGCCGAAGGCTCCTTCATCGATTTGAACTGCGCGGCCATACAGGAGACTCTCTTAGAGTCGGAGTTGTTCGGGCACGAGGCGGGCGCGTTCACGAACGCGAAGGCGCGCAAGCTGGGTCTGTGGGAGCTGGCCGATCAGGGCACAATCTTTTTGGACGAGATAACGGAGCTGCCCGCGCCTTTGCAGTCGAAGCTCCTGCGCGCGATTGAGACCAATTCGTTCTACCGCGTCGGCGCGGTGCGCAAGGTTCAGGTCAACGTCCGCATCGTGGCGGCGACCAACCGCGACGTGAACGGCGTCGTCGCGGAAGGGAAGTTCCGCGCAGACCTCCTCTATCGCGTCAACGGATTCCAGATTGACATCCCGCCTCTGCGCGAGCGCACCGAAGACATCGAGCCGCTCGCGCGCCACCTCCTGCGCCAACTCGGCGGCGCGCACCCGCCGGAACTGACGCCAGAGGCGCTCGCCGCTCTGAAAAGTTATTCGTGGCCGGGCAACGTCCGTCAACTGCGCAACTGTCTTGAGCGCGCGACGCTGCTCGCCAACGACGCGCGCATCACGACGGCCGAGCTTCCGCCCGAACTCCTCGCGCCCTCGCGCCCTTACGTCGCGGCCTACGCGACGCCGGGCGTGACGTCGCTGGTCGCGGCGGGCGGCGACGGCGGCGCGGGCCTCCCCCCGCAAGTCCCTCCGCCCCTGCGCGAGGTCGAGCGCCAACAGATTCTCGCCGCGCTGGAGCAGACCAACTGGCATCGAGGCAAGACCGCCGAAATCCTCGGCATCTCCCCCTCGACACTTTACCGACGCCTCCGCGACTACAACCTGACGCGAAGACCGTAAAGAAAAAGACAAAAGTAAAAAGGCAAAAGGCAAAAGTGAAGAGAGCCGACGTGCTCTCCGTCCCTTTGCCTTTTACCTTTTTACTTTTGCCTTGTCTCAGCCGCCGCCGCCCGTGGCGGTCTTCTGTTTGTTGGGCTGCTCGCCGGCGCGTCGTCGCGCGGCCTCTGCGTCGCGCGTGCGGCCCGCGCGTTCGTAGAGTTCGACGAGACGCTCAAGGAGCGCCTTCGAGTTCGGTTCGACTTTGAGCGCGGCCTCGTAGTGCTTGACGGCGTCGCGCGTGCGGCCCGCCTGTTCGAGTAGCTCGCCCGTCTTGATGCGCGCCTGATATTCGCCGTAGGCGCGCGTGAAGCTCTTGAAGGCGTCGCCGTATTTGCCGAGCCGAGCCTCGACGACCGCCAAGTTCGAGAGTACGTCGGGCGAGCCGGGCGCGAGGCGCGCGGCCTGCTTGAGTCGCTTGAGGGCGGCCGCCGGCTGGTTGTCGAGGTAGAGCGAGTAGCCGAGGTTGTTCAAGATTTGCGCGCCGGCGGGCGCGACCGAGAGCGCGCGCTCGTAAGCCTCGATGGCCTGCTTGTGTTGATTGAGTCGGGCGTGCGCGAGTCCGAGCAGGTGATTTGCCTCGACGAGGTCGGGGCCGATGGTCGAGGCGACCGTCAACTCCGCGACGGCCTCGGCCGCGTAGCCGTGGTGCAGGAGCGCGCGCCCCTGTGAGAGGCTGTCGCGCGGGATGCCCTCGATGACCGGAACCCAGAGGCGCGGCCGCGCGGCCTCGGCCGTCGCCACACCGTCGGCCGGTCGCACGATGCGGACACCGGGCTGCGCCGCGTCCACGGGCGGCGAGACACGCGCCGCCTCCGTCAACATATTCACGCTCGACTGCGCGGGTGCGACTTGCGACGCCGGTGCAACGCTCGCTGCGGGTGCAACGCTCGCTGCGTGCACGACGTTTGGCGCGGGCGCGACTTGCGAAGAGGGGGCGACTTGCGAAGGGGCAGCGACTTGCGATGCGTTAGAAGTCTGCGACGCGCTTGCGTTGTTCGACGCGGGCGCGGGGCCCGTCGCCGCAGCCGCCGTCTCGTTTGTCTTCGACTCGGCCGGACGCTTGGCCGCGTCGTTCTTCTTTTTCTTCCCGCCGCCGAAGAGCCGCCCGAGCGCGCGGAACGGTGCGGTGAGTGCGCGCGCGAAGCCGTTGCCTTTCGGCTTCGCGGTCGCGGGCTTATCGTCGGCGTCGTCGCCTCCACGCGCGGAGAGGTCGTCCGACTCCACGTCGCCGGCCCGCGCGTCGGCGGCTGCTGCGGCTGCGGCGACGTGGGCCGTCTCGTCGTAGATGACGACGCCGCGCGCGCCGAGGGGCGCGGACGCACCGGCGCAGAGCGCGAGCGCAATCACAAAAGAGAGAAGTTGACGCTTGAGCAAGTCTGGCCTCCGGCGTTTCTGACGAGTCGGCTGCGGGTCGGGCTTAGGGCACGCGGGCGCGTGGATTATAAGACATCCGGGGAGGGATTCACAGGACGGACATGACTGAGAGCACAACGCGCACGATGAAGAAACGGTGACGCAAGATTTGAAATCTGAGATTTGAAATTTAAGATTCGAGCCTTGAGATTCGAGCTTTGAGATTCGTGATTTGAGGTTCGTGATTCAATTTGAGATTTCAAATTTGAGATTTGAGATTTACGTTTTGAGAGTCGGCGCGGCCGACGGCGCGGAGCACCGCGTCAGCCGCGCGAATGGACGCGCCGCCGTCGCCGAGTCGGGCGACCGCCTCGCGGAGCGCGTCGCGCGCGCGCGCATTCTCCTCCGGGTCTAAGAGCTTGAGCAACTCGCGCGCGAGCGACGCGCCCGTGAAGTCGTCCTGCAAAAGCTCGGCCGCGATGCGTCGGCCCGCGACGAGGTTGACCAGCCCGTAGTGCTCGACGCTGATGAGGCGGCCGAGCGTGTGCCAGTTGATGAACGACTCTTTGTAGACGACGACGAGCGGCACGCCCGCCAGCGCCGCTTCGAGCGTCGCCGTGCCGCTACAGACCGCCGCCGCGTCCGCCGCCGCGAGCGCCTCGCGCGTCTCCTCGCGGACGACGACGAGGCTTCCCTCGCGCGCCGCGCGGCTCGCCTCCTCGCT
>DASUNL010000314.1:0-3828 GCA_036277175.1 Pyrinomonadaceae bacterium
AGACGCGCCCCGACCTCGACGCCGACCGCGTGATGGTGACGGGCGGCTCCTACGGCGGCCACATGACTTTCGCCGTCGCGACCTATTACCCGGAGCGCATACGCGCGGCGCTCCCCGTCGTCGGCATCTCGCACTTGGGGACGTTCCTACAGAACACCGAGTCGTACCGGCGCGACCTGCGCCGCGTCGAGTACGGAGACGAGCGCGACCCCGTCGTCAAAGAGTTCTTCGAGCGCACCGCGCCCTTGAACAACGCGGCGAAGATACGCAAGCCCATCTTCATCGTGCAGGGCTACAACGACCCGCGCGTGCCGCGCACGGAGGCCGAGCAAATCGTCACGAAGGTGCGTGAGAACGGCACGCCCGTCTGGTTCCTCATGGCCCGCGACGAGGGGCACGGCTTCGCCAAGAAGAAGAATCAAGACTTTCAGTTCTACTCGACCGTCCTCTTCGTGCGCGAGTACCTTCTGAACTAGCACGCGCGAGGGGACAACCCTCCGCGCCCCTCGCGCCTCTCATCTTGCTTTGCGTTACTGACGAAAGGCCCACTCGCGGGCCTTTCGTCTTTCAGCGTCGTGTTTTTACAGAAATGTGAGATTCCCGCGCCGCCTCGCCCCGCCTTAAAGCTCAGGCCCGAGCGCCCCGCGTGTTAAACTGTCAACTCACACGAGTCGGCCTGCGGGCCGAAGTATCCGACAATCTTTATGCAAGGGTCATACAAGCACTCATCCACACGAACGCCGACGGCGCGCCGCGCGCTCATCGGCATACTCTTTTCGCTACTCGCCGCGACGAGCGCGTGCAAGAGCGACTACCCGGCGGGCGCGCAGCAGAAGGGGCCGGGCGGCGGAGGCAATCGCGAGGCAAGAGAGGTTCGCACGGCGCGCGTCGAGGAGATGCCGGTCGGGCAGACCGTGACCGTGAACGGCACGCTCGCCGCCTTCGACCAGACGACCGTCGGCGTCAAAGTCCCCGGCCGACTTCAGGGCGTGGCCGTCGACTTGGGGAGCGTCGTCCGTCGCGGGCAGTTGGTTGCGCGCGTCGAGCCGCGCGACTACGAGTTGCGCGTGCAACAGGCCGACGCCGCGCTCCAACAGGCGCGCGCACGCCTGTCGCTCTCTTTGAACGGCTCGGACGACTTGGTCGACCCCGAAAAGACGGGGACGGTCAGGCAGGCCCGCGCGCTGATGGACGAGGCGCGCAACAACCGCGACCGCGCCGCGACGCTCGTCCAGTCGGGCGTGATTGCGCGCGCCGAGTACGACGCGGCGAGCGCCGCGCTCAAGGTCGCCGAGAGCCGCTATCAGGACGCCGTCGAGGAGATACGCAACCGTCAGGCGCTCCTCTCGCAGCGTCGCACGGAGCTTGCGCTCGCGCGCCAGCAGTTGCAGGACACGGCCGTCCACGCGCCCTTCGACGGCGTCGTCGAGGAGAAGAGCGCGAGCGTCGGCGAGTACTTGGCGGCCGGAGCGCCGGTCGTCCGCATCGTGAAGATGAACCCCTTGAGGTTTCAGGCCGAGGTGCCGGAGCGCGAGGCCGCGACGATTCGCTCGGGCCAGATGTTGCGCGTCACGGTCGAAGGCTCGCAGCGCGCCTACGCCGGGCGCATCGTGCGCCTCAGTCCCGTCATCAAAGAGCAGAGCCGCGTCCTCGTCGTCGAGGCCGACATCTCGAACGACGGGCTCTTGCGGCCCGGCTCATTCGCGCGCGCCGAAATCGTCGTCAACGACGCGCAGATGGCCGTCACCGTCCCGTCGAACGCCATCGTCACCTTCGCCGGCATCGAGAAAGTCATCATCGTGGACAACGGACGTGCGCAGGAGAAGCCCATCACGACGGGCCGCCGCGCCGCCGAGTGGACGGAAATCATCAGCGGAGTCAACGTCGGCGACGCGGTCGTCATCGAACCCGGCAACCTCCAGTCGGGCCAGCCCGTCAACGTGGTCGAGTAGATGGATATTGATTTTGAATGGGACAGAGAAAAGGCCGAGCAGAATTTCGTCAAACACGGCGTCGCGTTTGAAGAGGCGACGACGGTATTCGCCGACACGCTTTCGCTGACCATCACAGACCCTTTGCACTCGGAAGCGGAAGAGCGTTTCGTCATCACGGGCTTGTCGAATAAGGGTCGCCAGTTGGTCGTGGTCTTCACCGAGAGGGGAGAGAGGGTCAGGCTCATCAGCGCGCGACAGGCAACGTCGGGCGAGAGGAAGAAGTATGAAGAAGGAAGAGAGTGACGCGCGCGACCCTGAGATGCTCGACGAGTATGATTTCAGCGGCGGGGTGCGCGGCAAGTACGCCGAACGCTACGCTCGCGGGACAAACGTCGTCGTGCTCGACCCGGATGTCGCCGAGGTGTTCCCGACCGCCGAGGCCGTCAACAACGCCCTGCGCGCTCTGGCCGGAATCATCCGTAGCCAGTCGAGCACTCTTAAGTAAGCCGGTTGAAAGCAAGTCTAGGTAGTACTTATGCAGAAGCTCGCGGAAATTTGTATTAAGCGGCCGGTCTTCGCGTCGATGATTATCTTGGCGCTGGTGGTCGTCGGCGTGGCCGGGTACATGGGTCTCGGCGTTGACCGCTTCCCGTCGGTCGATTTGCCGACGGTGAGCGTCCGCACGAACCTTCCGGGCAGCTCGCCCGAGGAGACTGAGACGCTCCTCACGCAGCCCATCGAGGAGGTCGTCAACACGGTCGACGGCATCGACGAGCTGCGTTCCATCTCGGGCCAAGGCACGTCCATCGTCATCGCGACCTTCAAGCTCGACCGCAACCTTGAGACCGCCGCGCAGGACGTGCGCGACCGCGTCGCGACGGTCGTCCGCCAGCTGCCCGACGACGCCACCCCTCCCGTCGTCCAGAAGTTCGACAACGACTCTGCGCCCGTCATGACCATCTCGCTCTCGGCCGACCGCAGTCTGCGCGAGCTGACGGAATTGGCCGACAAGGTCGTGCGCGTGCAGCTTGAGCGTTCGGGCGGCGTCGGCGAGGCGCGCGTCGTCGGCGGACTCGACCGCGCGATTAACGTCTGGATAGACGCCGAGCGTCTGGCCGCTTACCAGATTCCGATTACCTCGGTCGCGCAGGCGCTCGACCGCCAGAACGCCGACGTGCCGGGCGGCAACGTCACGACCGGCCGCGAAGAACTCACGCTGCGCACGCTCGGCCGCTACGCGGACGCGCGCGCCTTCAACGACCTCGTCATCGCGGAAGTCGGCGGCACGCCCCTGCGCATACGCGACGTGGGCCGCGTCGAGGACGGGACGAAGGAGCAGCGCAGTTTGGCGCGCCTGAACGGGACGCCGACCGTGACGCTCGAAATCCGACGCCAGTCGGGCGCGAACACCATCGAGGTCATCAACGGCGTCAAGCGCGAATTGCCGCGCGTCGCCGCGCAACTGCCCGACGACGTGAAGCTCGAAGTCATCCGCGACCAGTCGCGCTACATCGAGGCCGCGCTCCACGAAATCCAGACTCACTTGGTCTTGGGCGGCCTCCTCGCCTCGCTCGTCGTCCTGCTCTTCATGCGCTCTTGGCGCTCGACCTTAATCGCGGCCGTCGCCATCCCCGCCTCGGTCATCTCGACCTTCGGGATGATGCGCGCGCTCGACTTCACCTTAAACAGCGTGACGATGCTCGCGCTCGTTCTGATGGTCGGCGTCGTGATTGACGACGCCATCGTCGTCCTTGAGAACATCTTCCGCTTCATCGAGGAGAAGAAGATGAGGCCGATGGAGGCGGCGCGCGAGGCGACGAAAGACATCGGCCTCGCCGTGCTGGCGACGACGCTTTCGCTCGTCGTCATCTTCCTGCCCGTCTCCTTCATGTCG
>DASUNL010000315.1:0-3893 GCA_036277175.1 Pyrinomonadaceae bacterium
CCGCACGTTTCGCCTGCCGCCCGGTCAGGACGAGTTGATAACAGAGATGCTGGCGGCGAATAAGAACACCGTCGTCGTCGTCACCTCGGGCGGCGGCTTCGACGCGGGCGCGTGGGGCGAGCGCGCGCCGTCGGTCGTCGAGGCTTGGTATCCGGGTCAGGAGGGCGGGACGGCGCTCGCCGAAATTCTGCTCGGCGACGTGAACCCTTCGGGCCGACTGCCCGTCACCTTCGAGCGTCGCTGGGAGGACAACCCCGCGCACGCGAGCTACTACCCGACAGGCGACACCGTGCGCGTCGTCTACAAGGAGGGCGTCTTCGTCGGCTATCGAGGCTATGAGCGCAGCGGCACGCGGCCGCTCTTCCCCTTCGGCCACGGCCTCTCTTACACGACGTTCGCCTACAGCAATCTCTCCATCAAGGCGGTCGCGGGCCGCGCGACCGAACCTTCGGGGCCGCGCTACGAAGTCTCTTTCGACGTGCGCAACACGGGCGCGCGCGCGGGCGCGGACGTGGCGCAAGTTTACGTGGGCGGCGTGCGCGGGCGCGTCGAGCGTCCGGCGAAGGAGCTGAAGGGTTTTGCGAAAGTTCATTTGCGCGCGGGCGAGTCGCGCCGCGTCGCGGTCTTTTTGGACGCGCGCTCGCTCTCCTACTACGACGCCGACGCGCGACGCTGGCACGCAGAGCCGGGCGTCTACGACGTGCTCGTCGGCCGCTCTTCGCAACAGATAGAGTTGCGCGGCAAGCTCACGCACGCGACGACCGCGTCGGCCGACAGGTAAGGCGCGCCGGCGTGCCTTCATGAGACGCTTGCTGTACGAGCATGATGTACGAGCATGAGAGCCTTGACGCACATGCGCGGCGCGACATTCATCTTGGCGGCGGCGTTCGCGTCGGCGGCCTCTCAACCGTGCGGCGGCGCGGCGACGACGAGCGCGCCCGTTCAGTCGCAGCCGTCACAGCAGTCGCCGGTCTACGAGGCGGTGCGCGCGTCGAGGCCGCCAAAGATTGACGGGCGGCTCGACGACGCGGCGTGGGCCGGGGCGGCAGTCGCGCGACTCGTCAACAACTCGGACGGCTCGGCCGCGGAGTTCGAGACCGAGGCGCGCGTCCTCTACGACGACGAGTTTCTCTACTTCTCCTTCCGCGCCGAGGACGAGAACGTCTGGTCAACAATGCGCCGGCGCGACCAAAGACTCTGGGAGGAGGAAGTCGTCGAGGTCTTCTTGCAGGCCGACCCAGCCGAACCGAGCTACATCGAGCTAGAGGTCAACCCGCTCGGCACGATGCTCGACATCTACCTGCTCGACGTGCGGCGTCCCTTGCGCTACGAGAGCTGGAACAGCGCGCGTCTGCGTTGGGCCGTGCGTGTCGATGGCGTGGTCGACGGGCGCGGCGGCGACCGCGAGTGGACGTGCGAGATTGCGCTCCCGCTCGAAGACGTGGCGACCGCGCCGCGCGTGCCGCCGCGCGCGGGCGACCGATGGCGTCTGAACCTTTACCGGATGGAGGCGCGCCCCTCGCCCGCTCTTCTCGCTTGGTCGCCGACGCGCAAGGACGACTTTCACATGCCGCAGATGTTCGGGTGGCTACAGTTCACAGACCGCCGCGTGCCTTGAAGCGACGACGCGCGCGTCGCGACTTTTCACGCGAGAGAGTTTATGCGGGCGATACCGACTCTTAAAATCAGCATCTCGGGCGTGCGCGGCGTCGTCGGCGAAAGTCTGACGCCGGCGCTGCTCGTCCGCTTCGCGCAGGCGTTCGGCACCTACACGGGGCCGGGGACAATCGTCACGGGGCGCGACACGCGCACCTCGGGCGAGATGGTGCGGCAGGCGGTCGTCGCGGGCCTTCTGTCGAGCGGCTGTCGCGTCGTCGACCTCGGCGTGTGCCCCGTCCCGACCGTCCAGATGCTCGTGCGCGAGCGGCGGGCGCGCGGCGGCATCGCGATTACGGCGAGCCACAACCCGGCCGAGTGGAACGCACTGAAGTTCATCAACTCCGACGGCCTCTTCCTGAGCGCGGGGCAGGCGCGACAACTGCTCGACATCTACCATCAGGGCGAATACCGAAAGGTCGCGGGCGCGGAGATGCGCGGCGTCGAGCAGGCGGACGGCGCAACCGAGCTGCACGTCCGCGCCATCCTCGACGCGCTCGGCCCTGTTAGAAGCGGCGCGCGCAGACTCCGCGTCGCCGTCGATTCGTGCAACGGTGCGGGGTCGGTCGTCGCGCCGCGCCTGCTCGAAGCACTCGGCGTCGAAGTCTTCGCCATCCACGTGACGCCGGACGGGACGTTCCCGCGCGGGGCCGAGCCCGTGCCGGAGAACTTGCGCGCGCTCTCCGAGGCGGTGCGCGAGAACGTGTGCGACGTAGGCTTCGCGCAGGACATGGACGCAGACCGCTTGGCCGTCGTCTCCGAGCGCGGCGAGGCGGTGGGCGAGGAGTACACGCTCGTCCTCGCGGCGCGCTACGTCCTTGGGCGCGAGCCGGGGCCGGTCGTCGCCAACCTCTCGACGACGAGCGCGCTCGACGCCGTGGCGCGCGAGTTCTCTTGTCCCGTCTACCGCTCGAAGATTGGCGAGGCCAACGTGACGGAGGAGATGACGCGGCGCGGCGCGGTCGTCGGCGGCGAGGGCAACGGCGGCGTCATCTACCCGCGCATCAACTTCGCGCGCGACAGCCTCGTCGGCATGGCGCTCGTCCTCCACCTGCTCGCCGAGACGGGGCGGACGGTGTCAGAACTTCTGTCGGAGCTTCCGCCGTCCTTCATGTTGAAGGAGAAGATGACGTGTCGCTCGGACAGGGTGCGCGCGGTGCTACGGACGGTGCGCGACGAATACTCGGCGCGCTTCCCCGTTGACTTGCGCGACGGCGTGAAGGTGACGACGCCCGCAGGTTGGTTTCTCGTGCGCGGCTCGAACACCGAGCCCATCATCCGCCTCGTCGCCGAGGCCGAGACGGAAGAGGCGGCGCGCGCCATGCTCGAAGACGTGACGCGGCGCGTCGGCGCGTGCCTCGGCGCGTGAGTTGATTTCAAATTTCAAATCTCGAATCTCAAATTTGAGATTTCAAAACTGAGCTTCGAGATTTGCGACGAGGTGAAGCGATGGATACTTTACGCGGTGAGCGAGACTTGGCGGCGGCGGGGCGGATGGTGTCGCTCGACGTCTTTCGCGGCATCACCATCGCCGGGATGATTCTCGTCAACAACCCCGGCACGTGGAGCGCGATTCACCCGCCGCTCGCCCACGCCGAGTGGCACGGGTGGACGCCGACCGACCTCGTCTTCCCCTTCTTCCTCTTCATCGTCGGCGTCTCCATCACGCTCGCACTCTCGCGCCGCGCCGAACGCGGCGGGCCGCGCCGCGACCTCTACCTGAAAATCCTGCGCCGCGCCGCCGTCATCTTCGCGCTCGGCCTCCTCCTCGCGGGCTTCCCCAACTACGACCTCTCGACGATTCGCATCCCCGGCGTCCTTCAACGCATCGCCGTCTGCTACCTCGTCGCTTCGGTCATCTTCCTGAACACCCGTTGGCGCGCGCAGGCCGTTATCGCGGCGTCGCTACTTTTGGTCTACTGGGCGATGATGGTCTTGATTCCCGTCCCCGGCTACGGCGCGGGCGACCTCGGCATGGAGGGCAACCTCGCGGCTTATGTCGACCGCGCGGTGCTCGGTGCGCACACGTGGAAGCCCGTGTACGACCCCGAAGGAATCTTGAGCACGATACCCGCAATCGCGACGACGCTCGGCGGCGTGCTCACGGGCCACTGGCTGCGCTCGCGTCGGATGGAGTTGGAGAAAGTCGCGGGACTGTTCGTCGCGGGCGCGTGTCTCGCGGTGGCCGGTTGGATGTGGGGCGGCTGGTTTCCCGTCAACAAGGCTCTGTGGACGAG
>DASUNL010000316.1:0-4836 GCA_036277175.1 Pyrinomonadaceae bacterium
CCGGTAGGCCTTCAGCGAGCAGCCGTAGTCGTGGAGCTTGACGCCGCCGATGAAGGAGATGATGCGGTTGGCGATCATCGACGGAATCTTGCGCGAGACCATCTTGTCCTGCCGCTCCTTGCGCCAGCCGGAGACCACGTCGAAGCCCTCTTCGAGCTTCTGCAGGAGGCGTTCGATGTCGGCCGGGTCGTTCTGGAGGTCGGCGTCCATCGGGATCAGGACGCGGCCGCGCGCGGCGTCAATGCCGGCGGCCATCGCGGCCGTCTGCCCGTAGTTGCGCCGGAGCGCGACGACGCGCACGCGCGGGTCGCGCGCGGCCAAATCACGCAGGACTTCGAGACTGCCGTCGGTCGAGCCGTCGTCGACGTAGATGATTTCGGCCGTCCGACCGAGCGAGGCCAGAGACTCGTCGAGCTTCAGGTGTAACGGACGCAGGTTCGGCTCTTCGTTCAAGACGGGCAGAAAGACCGAGACCTCGGGCGCGACCCGCCCGTCCTCGCCCAACAGCCCCGCGACCGTCGGCTCTTCGACCGCCACGGTCGGCTCTTCCGCGAGCGTCACGTCCTCCGCCACGTCGCCCCCGCCGCGCCGCGCCGCGACCACCGTCTCCTCTTCATCGTAAATCTTCGTCATCTCTTCACGACGCCTTTTCTTCGATCCAACGATTGACGAGCGCGTCCGTCCCGACGCCCTTCTCCTTAGCGATGGGCCGCACCTTCCAGTAGAGCGCGTCGTCGAGTGGGACGAGGTGCGCGCTCCGGAGCGCGACGACTTCGCACTCCACCTCGCTCATGTGCTCCTCGTAAGGCGCGCTGTCGTGTTCGTCCCAGAACTCGGCCGCACGCTCCAGACTCTGGAAATGTTCCGGCAGGGGCGCGGCACTTCGCTTCGCCCCGCCCTTACTTTTTGCGTTTCCCATAACTCTTACGCTCGCCGCGGCTGGCGTCGCGCGCCGAGATGACCAACGCGCCGCGCCGCCCGGCGTCTGTCCGGCCGAGCGCGCGATACAGGTGCTCACCCGCCACGTCGCCCCGCTCGATGCGCGAGACGCGCGGGCCGTTGGCAAAGACCTCCTCGACCTCCTCGGTGCTCACGCCGTGCTTTCTCTCGATCTTCTCGACGAACTGCGCGAGCCATAATATGGAGCTAATCTTCATCCGCGCGGCCCCGAGGGTGTGCGCCCATTTTAACCGAAGTGCGTCGCGGTCACACGCCGTCGCGCTCCCGCTCGAACCATTCGACGAACTTGCGTATGCCGTCCTCGATTTGGGTTTGGGGGTTGTAGCCGAGGAGGCGTCGGGCTTTGGTGATGTCGGCGAAGGTCTGGGGCACGTCGCCGGGTTGGAGGGGCTGGCGGTCGATGACGGCCTTGCGCCCCAACTCTTTTTCGAGGAGAGCGATTAACTCTCGCAGCTCGACCGTGCGCGACTCGCCGAGGTTGACGACCTCGTACGGCGTCGCGTCGTAATCAACGGCGGCGCGGACGCCCGCGATGATGTCGTCGATGTAGGTGTAGTCGCGGCGCGTCGTGCCGTCGCCGAAGACGGGGATGGGTTGGCCCGCAGAGATGAGGCGCGCGAACTTGTGTATGGCGAGGTCGGGCCGCTGGCGCGCGCCGTAGACGGTGAAGAAGCGAAGGCACACGCAGCGCAGCGCGTGGAGGTGCGAGTAGGTGTGACAGAGCAGCTCGCCCGCCGCCTTCGTCGCCGCGTAAGGACTGATCGGTTTGAAGATGGGGTCGTCCTCGCTGAAAGGCACTTTCTCGTTCTCGCCGTAGACGGACGACGACGAGCCGAAGACGAACTGCCGGACGCCGCGCGCGCGCGCCTCTTCCAAAAGGTTGAGCGTGCCCGTGATGTTCGTCTCGGAGTAGAGCACAGGCTCCGTGAGCGAGGGGCGGACGCCCGCGCGCGCCGCGAGGTGGACGATGCAGTCGAACTCTTCTTCGTCGAAGAGGCGAGCGAGCGCCGCGCGGTCGCGTATGTCGGCCTCGACGAGCCGGAAGTCCGCGCGCCCCATGTGCGGCGCGACGTTTCGGCGCTTGCGCTCGGGCGCGTAGAAGTCGTTGAAGTCGTCTAAGACGACGACGCGCCACGCGCCCTCGCCGAGCAGCCGCCCGACCAGATGCGAGCCGATGAAGCCCGCCCCCCCTGTCACAAGAATCTTTCTCATGGAGTAGCTTTCAGCACTCAGCGTTCAGCATTCAGCCAGACTAAAAGCGAATTACGCTTTGCTGCCGGCGGCTCATGTTCTAACCACTAGCGCCAGCGCGCCCGACGGCTTCAGCCGTGAGCTGAACGCTGATTGCTGAACGCTGAACGCTATTTCCTCGCGTAGACCCACAAGTGCCAGCCCCAGCGCGACGCGAGGCGCGCTTCGAGCGTGCGCGGCAGCAGCGACCCGACGACGGGCAGCCAACGCTTGTTGATGAAGTGGACGGCGAACTCGACCTCCGCGAAGTCTTGAAACAACTCGCGTGCCTCGCGCCGCGAGTAGACGCGCGACAAGGGGTTTGATGCTCCGTCCGTGTTGCGACTGAGGAACTCTTCGGGCGAGAGGTATGAGCGCGCGTCCTCGCGCATCCGCGCGGCGTGGACGCGCAGAGACTCCAAGGGTTCGCGCGTCAAACGACTCACGAGCCGAAGCCCCGCGTCGAAGCGCAGGAGGTGCGCCCAAGTGCGGCGCAGGACGCTGATGTTGACGCGGTAGTTGTAAGAGTCTCGGTGGTAGAGCATGACGACGGCGCGCCCCCCCGGCCGCAGCACGCGGTGGACTTCGCGGACGGCGCGCTCGGTGTCGGGCGTGTGATGGAGGACGCCGTGCGAGTAGACGAGGTCGAACGTCGCGTCGGCGAAGTCGAGTCGCTCGGCGTCGGCAACGCGGAACTCGCCCGGCAAGCCTTCGAGCTCGAAGCGTCGGCGCGCGAGCGCGACGGCCGCCTCCGTCAAATCGACGCCCGTGTAGACTGCGCCCGCGCGCGCGAACTGCGCGCCGTCGGTGCCGAGGCCGCAGCCGATTTCTAGCACGCGCAAGTCGCGCGCGGAGGCGAAGCCGGCGGCCTCCGGGATGTGCCACTCGCTGCGGTAGCGGTGCTCCTCGACGCGCTCGTAGAACTCGCGCGTGCCCGCGTCCGTCCCCGTGAACTTCGAGCCGCACGGGTGCGCCTGCCAGAAGTCGCGCACGCGCGCTTTTAAGTTTTGCTGCACGTCAGACATGAGAACCCGCGCGCTACGGAGCGGCCGCCGCCCTCCACGTGAAACGAAGGAAAGTAACACGCCCGTCCCGACACCGACAAGCAGTCGGCGCGCCGACGATAGTGAGCGCGCCGCGTGCTGCGCGGCGCGCGCTTCGGGGTTGACGGAAGAGAAATTTTTCTTCCCCGCGCGCCGACGAGTGGGATATGCTTCGCGACGCTTTTTCTTTCACGTCGGGCCGCAGGCGTCCAAACTTCACCCGCAGCCTTTCGCGCCTCTCGCCTGCCGGCCGCCTCCCGAGGTAGAGATGATGCCCACGAGCGACCCCTTGCGCGACGATAAGGACGAGAAGAGAGCCGAGCTGCTCCACGACCACTACAAAGACACCTTCCAGTACGTCCTCGAACACTGGAAGGTGCGCAACCGCCTCTTCGTCTTCATCCTCGTCGTGCTCGCGCTGCTGCTCTTCCAACTCACCAGCCCCAACGTCCTCGAAGAACTGGCCAACAGTTACATCCGTGGTCAGACGAAGCACGAGACGCCGGGCGTGGCGAGCGTGCTGGTCGACTTCCGCTTCATCACCTCCGTCCTCTGGTTCATCTTCGCCTACCTCGTCGTCCAATACTACCAGCGGACGATTCTCGTCGACCGCCTCTACATCTACCTCGACCGGACGGAGACGCGGATTAACCGACACCTCGGCGGCAGCTTCGTGACGCGCGAGGGCGCGTACTACAGGGAGAGCCAGCCGATCTTTCTGAAGCAGGTCTTTTTTCTCTACAGCTGGGTCTTCTGCGGGCTGCTGGTGCTCGTCGTCGTCCTTAAGATAGTTTCGGAATGGCGCTCCCCCGAGGTCGCGGCGCGCAACTGGCTGACCGTCGGCTTCACAATCCTCGACACACTCATCGCGTTGGTCGTCCTCTACTACACCGCGCTCTTCCTCTACTGGCGCAGAGAGGATGGGCCGCGCAAAGAGCCGCCCGAGGACGACCACGGCGCGAAGTCGGCGGCCGGAAGTTAACGCCGCGACCGCGACCACGTCCCGAAGGGCGTCCGTTATGACTGAACCCAACTACAGAGTCTTCATCAGCTACAGCCACAAGGACGAAGTGTGGAAAGACCGCCTGCGCCCACACCTAAAGATGTTGGAGCAGGCCGGGCTGAACGTCGTCACTTGGGACGACCGCGCCATCGACGCGGGCGCGAAGTGGTATAACGAGATTAAGGAAGCGATGGAGGGGGCGGCCGTCGCCATCTGCCTCATCTCGGCGGACTTTCTCGCCTCTGACTTCTGCACCAAGGAAGAGATTCCCTACCTGCTCGAACAGCGCGAGCACAAAGGCATGGTGCTGCTGCCCGTCCTTGTGCGCCCCTGCCTGTGGTCTGCATTCGACTGGCTCAAAGACACGCAGATGCTTCCGCGCGACGGCAAGAGCGTCGCCGTCGATTTCAAGGGCGACGAAGACAGTGTCTTTCGCGACGTGGCGCAGTTCGTCTCCGACGTTGTGAAAAAAGTCTACCGTCGGCCCGCGCCGCCGCCGTCGCGTTGGTCGCCGCCGGAGAGGATTGACACCAACCGCCTGCCGCGAACGGGAGCGGAGCTTTTCGGACGGCAGAAAGAGTTGGAGCTGCTCGACGCGGC
>DASUNL010000317.1:0-8151 GCA_036277175.1 Pyrinomonadaceae bacterium
AGTCCGACCTTGATGCGTCGCGGCTCGGGCTGCCCGTTCGCGCCCATCACCCAGACGCGGCGCGTCTGACCTTCGACGACCGGCGCGGTCGCCGCCGCGACTCCGCCGCCGCGTCGAGCGCCCTCGCCTTGCTGCCCCGGCGCGTTGCCTTGAGCAGCGTTCGCGCCGCCCTGCGCCGCGTCAGTGCCTTCGGCCGTCGCGTTAGAGTTCTCGCTCTGACGACGGGAGCGACGCTGGCCGCCCTGTCCGTCGCCGCCGCCCGCGTTCGCACCGCGACGCCCGGCGAGCGCGGCGCGCTCTTCGTCCGACAGTTGCGGCGTGAACCTCAAGGCGGCGTTCGGGACTTTGACCACGTCCGCGCGCTCGTCAATCGTGATGGTCAGGTTGGCCGTCATGCCGGGCTTCAGCTTCTGCTCCGGGTTCGACACGTCGATGACGACGTTGTAGGTGACGACGTTCTGCGCGCTGACGGGGTTGAGACGCATCTGCTGAATCGTGCCCGTGAACTCGGCGTCGGGGAAAGCGTCGACCGAGAACTTGACGCCCTTCGCCTGTTCGACCAAACCGATGTCGGCCTGATCGATGTTGGCGATGACCTGCATCTGCGTCAGGTCTTGCGCGATGGTGAAAAGCTTCGGAGCGGAGAGCGAAGCGGCCACGGTCTGGCCGACGTCCACGTCGCGCGAAACGACGACGCCGTCAATCGGCGAGCGGATGGTCGTGTGCGCGAGGTTAATCTCGGAGAGCTGCAACGCGGCCTCGGCCTGTCGCACCTGCGCCTCGGCATTGACGGTCTGCGCCTGAGCCTGACCGACCTGCGCCCGAGCCTGCTCGACCTGCGAGCGCGCCTGCGCGTTGCCCGCGCTCGACGCCGACTGCTCGCTCAAGACGGCCTGACGCACCTGCGCCTGCGCTTGGTTGTAGCGCGCCTCGGCCGTCAACAAAGCGGTGCGCGCCATATCGGCCTCGCGCTGCGAGATGACGCCGCTCGTAGCGAGCGACTGCTGTTGACGGAGGAAGCTCTGCGCGTCGTCGAGCTGAGCCTTTAGCACGGCGAGGTTTGCCTCAGCGCCGGAGACTCCCGCGCGCTGGTTCTGCACGGTCGAGCCTGCGGCGAGCGCCTGCGCCTGCGCGCCCGAAACTCCGGCGCGCGACTGAACTAATCCTGCGCGCGACTGTTGCAGACCGGCGCGCGCTTGTTCGAGGTTGGCGCGGGCCTGCGCGACCTGCGCCTGCGCGACCGCCGGGTCAAGCTGCGCGATGACCTGACCCTTTTTGACCTGCGAGTTGAAGTCGGCGTAGAGGGCCGCAATCGTGCCCGACGCCTGACTGCCGACCTCGACGGTCGTGACGGCTTCGAGCGTGCCCGTCGCCGTGACGGTGTTGCGCAAGCTCCCGCGCTCGACGCGCGCCGTCATGTAGGGCGCGGCACTCGCGCCGTCGCCCCAGTACCAGAAGGCTGCGAGGCCCGCGACTACGACGGCCGCGAACGCCAAGACGAAACGCCGCTTCCCGCCGAGTTTTAATTTCATCCACTGCATCTTCGATTCCCCCGCGCCCAGCTTTTTCAATCTCGCGCCGCGCGCCCCTCAAAAAGTTGCGGGCGCACGCGAGGCGATAGTTCTCCTCAGCGCGTCCCACGTATAGACAGACACCTCGGGCGCGCGTCCGGTTACAACTTTTATGCGATTAGCTATGAGCTTTTAGCCGTTAACCGTTAGCAAAAAAAACGACGAGGGCCGCGCGTTTCAGTTAAACGCGCGGCCCTCGTGATAAAGGTAAAAAGCTAATCGCTAACGGCTATCAGCTACATTCTGCCCGACGGGCGGCCGATGTGGATGTGCGGGCCGGTGGACGCGCCGGGGACGGCCGAGCGGAAGGCGAGAAAAGAGATGCCCCGGCTCTGCAAGAAATTGATGAGGGCGCGGCCCTCGATGGAGTCGGGGTGGACGGGCACGTCGACGGCGTGGCTGTGGTTGTAGCCCATCTGGTTATGCGTCGCCGTCTGCCCGACGGCGCTCAAGGGGAGCGGACGGCCGAAAGAGGACGTGAAGAACGCCTGCACGTCGCCGAGGTAGGCGGGCGAAAATCCCGTGCGCCCCGTGTAGCGAATGAGCGCGCCGCTCGCGCGATAACGGGCCGCGGCCGCGCGCGTCTTTGCGGCCAAAGCCGTCTCCGACTTGGCGAGTTCCTCGGCGGCCTCTTCGGCGGCCTCAATCTCGGCGATGAGTCGCTCGGATTCGGCAATCTGCTGGCGCAGGGCTTCGAGACGGCCGCGCGCGTCGGCGAGCGCGCCGACGCTCCGCTCGATGTCGCTGCGTGAGACGATGCCTTCGAGGTAGAGCTGGCGAAGCTGTTCGACCTTTTCGGCCTCGCGCGCGACCTCTTCCTCCTTGAGTCGCAGAAGCTCGGTCGTGCTGGCCTTGTGCTGCTCGGTCGAGTCGACGAGCGCGGCGCGGGCGCGCGAAAGCTCGGCCGCCGCCGGGGCTTCCGAAACAAGCTCCTGAGCCGAGGCGCTCGCGCCGCCCAGAAGGAGCGCGAAGGCGAGGAAGAGGCTCGG
The DNA here is from genome assembly GCA_036277175.1 of Pyrinomonadaceae bacterium. GTDB lineage: Bacteria > Acidobacteriota > Blastocatellia > Pyrinomonadales > Pyrinomonadaceae > DASQDT01. The sequence goes on from DASUNL010000317.1 coordinate 2,561, forward strand.
GCGTTTGAACATCTTGGAGGACGGAAGACTCAAATTTATAAATGCTCTCATTATGACGAAAAAAACTCCCCGGCCCGAAAGACACCGCCGGGGCGCGCGCGGTTACGGCTGATTTAAGAATAACCCGCCTCGGGGGTGTACGACGGCGGGCCGTATTTCGTTCGCGCTTGTGGTGTTTAGATGCAGTTTGTAACCGTCTGATTGTTCGCGGTGTCTATCTTTTTGCGGGGCTTTACAGCCTTAATTTTCTGTCTCCCGACAAAAAGTCTCTTCCCCCGGACGATATTAGCAGGAGGGCAAGTCATTGAAAAGGATTCTGGGCGTATTGATGAGCTTGGTGCTGCTGGCGGGGGCGGCGCTCCCGGCGGCGGCGCAGACCTCGCGCCGAAACTACTCGGCGCGCACGGCGCGCACGCAGCAGCGTTACGACAACTCGCGTCGCGCTTACAACTACGACGGGCGTCGCTACAACGACGACCGCTCGGTCTGGGATAAGCACCGCGACAAGCTGACGGTCGCGGGCGGCGCTGGCGCTGGTGCGGTCATCGGCGCGCTCGTCGGCGGCAAGAAGGGGGCGATCATCGGCGCTTTGGCCGGCGCGGGCGGCTCGGCGCTCTACACTTACAAACTGCGCGACCGAAACGACGGCCGCAGGTACTACCGGCGTCGCTAAATCGGCGCGACGGCCCCGACCGTGGAGGCCGGGCCGCGCCGTAACCAACAGGCGCGGCCCGGTGTCTACGTTTAATGGACGCTCTCCCGCGAGACCGTAAACAAGGTACACTAAGGAGCAACAAGCAAACATGAAGAGACTCGGTAAAGTTAAGACAGCAGCCTTCGCCGCGCTCGCGGCCGTCGCGCTGGCCGCGCCCATCGCCATCGCCCAACAGCAGGGCGGGACGGCGGGCGGCGACGACCAGACGAAGCAGCGTGGCGAGTGGGGCGGTAAGCGCGGCGGTGGGCGTCGCGGCGGCGGCCGCCACTTCGGCGGCGGTCGCGGCATGTTCCGCGGCGTCGAACTGACGGACGACCAGAAGGCCCGCCTTCAGACGTTGCGTCAGGAATTCTCGCAGCGGACGCAGGGCTTGCGTGAGCAGCTCCGCGCCAAGCACATGGAGATTCGTCAGGCCAACGAGGGCGGCACGTTCAACGAGTCGCTCGCGACCCAGAAGCTGACCGAGGCGGCCGCGCTTCAGGCCAAGCTGATGGGCGAGGAGTTCCGCCTGCGTCAGGACTCGATGTCGGTGCTCACGGCCGAGCAGCGCACGCAGCTCGAACAGCGCCGCGAGCAGATGAAAGCCCGTCGCGGCGAGCGACGTGGTCGCCGCAACCAGCAGCCGCAGCAGGAGTGGCAGTAAACTTTTGACCGGGCGCGGGCGGGGTCGTTAACAAGCGACCCCGCTCAGCCGCCCGCCGCGCGGACGAGGATGAGACGCGCTTGCCGCCGAACGAGCTTGAACAGGCGTCGGACTTGGAGCTTGCGCGTCTGGCGCGGGATGGCGACGAGTCCGCCTTCGCCGAGATAGTGCGCCGCTACAGCCCGCGCGTCTTCCGCTTCGCCGCGCGATTCTTCCGCCAGCGCGAGCGCGTGGAAGAGGCCGCGCAGGAAGTTTTCCTGAAGGCGTTCACCGAACTCGACGCCTACGAAGGGCGCGGCTCACTCGAAGGGTGGCTGACGCGCATCACGACGACGACTTGTTTGAATCTGCTTCGCAGCGCGAAGCGGCGGCCCGAGATGACGCTCTCCGACTTGACCGAGGACGAGGGTGCTTGGCTTGAACGACACCTCGCGGGCGCGGCCGCCGAACGCCACCGCGCCGCCGAGCGCGGAGTGGTCGCCGCCGACTTGGCCGAGCGCGTACTTGAAACGATGTCGCCCGACGACCGTCTCGTGCTCTCGCTCATCGAGGGCGAGGAGGTGTCGGTCAAAGAGGCGGCGGAGCTGACGGGCTGGTCGGAGTCGAAGGTCAAGGTGCAGGCGATGCGCGCGCGCCGCAGGATGCGCGAGGCGGTGGAGAAACTTTTAGCGTCGAACACCGGGAGGGGGGCGGCGAGGGTTTAAGAGCGAGCGAGGGGGCGTGGGTTTTTATCAAAACGAGGGTCTAACTTGGGCGAGGGTCTTCGGTAGAGCGCGAGGTGAGAGATGAGAGACGAACACATCATCGAGATTATTGAGAGTGCGCCGCTTGCGAGCCTCAGCGCGGAGGAGACGTCGCGCGTGCGCGCGCACGCCGACGGCTGCCCCGCGTGCCGGCGCGCGCTCGACGCGGCGCGCCTGTCCTCGCTGCTTTTGAGCGCGCGCGTCGAAGAGGCCGAGGCGTTCGAGCCGACGCCCTTCTTCCAGACGCGCGTGATGGCCGCGCTCCGCGAGCGGCAGGCGGCGGGCGTCGAGTGGTGGTCTTTCGCGCGCGTGTGGAATTCGGCGCGCGCGCTCGTCTCCTCGATGGCGGCCGTCGTCGCGCTGCTCGCCGGACTGACGCTCTTCGGGCCGGCCACGCAGACCGTGGCGACCGAGACGTCGGCCGACCTCTTCTCGGCCGAGGAGGTCGTGCTCGCGCGCGACGACGCATCGGAAGAGGAGATGACTTACGGGCAGGTGCTGACGACCATCTACGCGCCGGCCGAGGACGAGACGAGGTGAAGGCGATGGACAAGGTAAGCAGAAACAAGTGGCAGGTGCGCGTGGCCGCGCTCGTCATTTTTCTGCTCGGCGTCGCGGCCGGCGCGCTCGCCCCGCGCGCCTACTTCGCGTGGGCGCGCGGCGGCGAACAGCGACAGTCGCGCGAAGACCGCTTCGAGCAGATGCTCGACCGCCTGCAACTCCGCGACGAGCAGGAGACGCAAGTCCGCCAGATACTCGGCGACACGCGCGCGCAGCTCCAAGCCCTGCGGCGAGAGTCTGAGCCGCGCGTCCGGGAGATTCAGCAGCAGGCCGACGAGCGCCTCCAGCAGGTCATGACGCCCGAGCAGTGGCAGCAGTTTCAGCAGCTCAAGGAAGAGATGCGCGGCCAGCGACGGCGCGGCGGACGCGGCGGGCGCGGCGGCGGCCCTCCGCGCGAAGATAAGCGTTAAAGCGTAGAGAAGCGTTAAAGCGTCGTCGCGCGAAGTGAAGCGACGGCGCGACTCGCGCGCGCACGTACTTCATTGTTGTGCGCGCCTCTTTTTCAAAGTCTCGCACGTGTCCACTTCGACCTCGCGCGCGCGCGTTCATCTTAACGTCTCGCGCGCGTCTACTTCCCGCCGAGTCTTATCTGGCGCGCGAACTCTTCGGCGATGACGCGGTTCGTCCACGCGCGGTGATGGCCGCCCGTGTGCCGGTTGTCGAGCGGGAGCGCGGGCATCGCTTCCCTCACCGACTTCGTCCTCGCCGCCCAATCGGCGAACGCGACGCCCTGCTCGCTCGCCCAACCCTTCAGCCACTCGTAAGAGACGCCCGCTTCGTTCCAACTGACGACGAGCAGCGCGCCCTCTTCGCGCGCGCGGGCCGCGAGCGCGTCGAGCGCACCGCGCTCAAGCTCGGCCGACGAAGGCGGCGCGCCGCCGAAGCCTCTCTCGGCGAGCGCGGCCTCGCGTAGCCGCGCGCGGCGGCGGCTGCCGATGATTCTCTTGAGCTTGACGCCCGTCTGCGTCTCGTTCCAGAACCAGCCCGGCAGAACGTGATCCCAACTCCTGTGACGGTAGCCTCCACGAAATAACAGGTCGTCCTCGAAGTCATTCTCGCACCCCATGTAGAGGATGACGGCGGGCCGCCCGAAACGCTCGACGCCGCGACGAAGCGCGATTAAATTCTGCTCGCCCCCGTAGCCCGCCACGCCCAAGTTCACCACGCCGTAACGCTTCACGTACAACCCCGCGTCGTCGCGGTTGAGCGTGAGGTCGAGTTGGAACGGGTAAGACTGGTCGGCCGCCACGCCCGTCCCCTGCGTGTAGGAGTCGCCGACGGCGAAGACCAGCCGCTCGTATCCGTCGAACGTCTCCTGAAAGTTCGCCGTGCCGTGCGCGTTCGTGCGGCTCTCCTGTTGGAAGTCGGTCGTGCGGAAGAGGTGCGCGCCCGCGCGCAGACGAAAGGCCAGCTCCTCGTCGTAGACGTAAGAGTCGGCGATTCCGACGTCGTAGCTCGGCCGGTACTTGGCGAGGAAAAGTTCCGCCGCGAGCCACGCGAGCGCGAAGGAGACCAAGACGACGGCGGCCCGCTTGGCGAACAGTTTTAATCTATTCATCGCTTCTAGAATTTCACCCCGCGTCAACGTTTCGGATTTTCTCGTCCCCGATTCAGTCTTGGCGCGCGCCCCGGCCGTGCGCGTCCGCGCCGCGCGCCGCGCGCGCACGCTCGTAGATGAAGCCGGCCGTGTTCGCCGCCTGCGACCAGACGACGAGCGCGGCGAGCGTGGCCGCGCGCCCCAAGGGACGCTCGGAGAGTGGCGCGGTGAGGAGCTTGCGGTAGAAGGCGAGGTCGGGGCGAAAGCCCTCGGCCGCGCCGCGAAGCTTGCGGCCGCGATGAAAGTTCCACGCGCCGCGCCCGTAGCCGAAGTGCTGACGCCAGAGCGTGCGCGGGCTGAGGTGGTGCGCGTGGCGGACGACCGCGTCGGGCGCGTAGGTCATCCCGAAGCCGCGCGCGCGCCAACGGTCGCAGAAGTCTCTGTCCTCGGCCCAGTGGTAACGCTCGTCGAAGCCGCCCGCCTCGCGGAACTCGCGCGCGGGCGCGGCCAGATTGTTCGAGGCGAAGAAGCGCGCGGCCGAGGGGTCAGGGTTGTAGTACTCGTAGACGACCTCGGTCGTCAACTGACTCGTCGCCGCGCACAGGTTTCTTTCGAGCGCGTTGACCGTCCGCCCGCCGACGACGCGCGGCGGCGTTTCGACTAAGCGGCGCGCGAGCGCCGTGAGCCACGCGGGTTCGGGCGCGCAGTCGTCGTCGGTGAAGGCCAGATACTCGCCGCGCGCGAGCCGTGCGGCGCGGTTGCGCGCGGCCGAAGGCCCTGCGTGAGGCTGCACGACGAGCCGCGCGTCGATAGCGCGCGCGGCCACTTCCACCTCGCGCTCGGGCGCTCGCTCGCTCCCGTCGTCCACGACGACGACCTCGAAGCTCGCGCGCGGGTAGTCCTGTCGCGCGAGCGCGTCGAGGAGCGCGGCGAGTTGCACCGGCCTGCGGTAAGTCGGCACGACGACGGTGATGAAAGGAAGACTCATGCTTGAGTGAAGCACGACGGATGCGATAGTCAGAGCGGGCGATTCACGACGAAGCCTCGCGCGTGACTTCGAGCGGCGCGCTCGTCTCGACTTCGCGACGAGTGACGATGAGCGTGCGCACGCGCTCGAAAGGGCGCGCGCCGAACTCGCCCGACAGCAGAAGCGCGAACGCCGCGAGCGCGCACAAGACGGCGACCTTGGGCACGCACCAGAGGCCGGGTGTTGGCAGGAACGCTGACGCGGCATACACGGCCGCGCCGATGACGAGCGCGCGGGCGAGCGTCGGCCAAGGAGCGCGCACGCGCCACAGACGGCACGCGGCCCACGCGCACGCGAGCGACGCCACGCACGCGACGCAAGCCGTCACGGCGGCCGCGCCCAACGCGCCCGCGCGCGGAATCACG
>DASUNL010000318.1:0-7462 GCA_036277175.1 Pyrinomonadaceae bacterium
AACGCGCCTTACCTCTTGAAGCAGGCGCGCGAAGGTTTCAGGATGGGCGACGGAAAGCTCGTCGATTCGATGATTCACGACGGGCTCTGGTGCGCGTTCGAGAACTACCACATGGGGAACACGGGCGAGGTCGTCGCCGAGCGCTACGGGGTGACGCGCGCCGAGCAGGACGAGTACGCGCTGGACTCGCACCGCAAGGCCGCCGCCGCGCAGAAGGCCGGGAAGTTCAAGGACGAGATTCTGCCCGTCGAGATTCCGCAGAAGAAGGGCGCGGCGATCATCTTCGACGCCGACGAGTCGGTGCGCGAAGACAGCTCGATGGAGGCGCTCGGGAAGCTGAAGCCCGCGTTCAGGAAAGAGGGCGGCACGGTGACCGCCGGGAACGCGCCGGGCGTCAACGACGGCGCTTCGGCGCTCGTCGTCACGTCGCTTGAGCGGGCGCGCGCGCTCGGCGTCGAGCCGATGGCGCGCATCGCGGCGCAGGCCACTTCGGGGATTCAGCCGGAGCTTGTGATGATGGCCCCGGTCGAGGCGATTCGGAAGGTCGTTCGCAAGGCGGGTTGGTCTTTGAATGAGGTCGACTTGATAGAGCTGAACGAAGCCTTCTCGGTGCAGGCCATCGCCATCATCAAGGAGCTGGGACTCGACCCGGAGCGCGTCAACGTCAACGGCGGCGCGGTCGCGCTCGGCCACGCCATCGGGCAGTCAGGCTCGCGGCTCTTAACAACCATGCTGTACGAGATGAAGCGTCGCGACGCGCGTCGCGGACTCGCGGCGCTCTGTCTCGGCGGAGGGAACGCGGTCGCGCTCGCGGTCGAGCGTTAATCGGCCGTCTAGCGTCGGAGAGTTTTGTCCGAAGGGAAAGGGGACTCGTCAGTTGAGCGAAACAATCGGCGTCGTGGGGGCGGGGACGCTGGGGGGCGGCATCGCGCAGGTGGCGGCTCGCGCGGGCCACGCCGTTGTCTTGCGCGACGTGGGCGAGGAGTTTTTGCTGCGCGGGATGAAGGCGATTGAACGCAGCCTCATGCGCGACGTGGAGAAGGAGCGGCTCGGCGCGCAGGAGAAGACGGAAATCGTCGGCCGCATACGGACGACGACCGAGCTTTCGGACTTGAGCGACTGCGACTTCGTCGTCGAGGCCATCACCGAAAACGTCGAGGTCAAGTCGGAGCTCTTCCGCGCGCTCGACGAGGTCGTGAAATCCGGCGCGGTGCTCGCCTCCAACACCTCTTCGATTTCCATCACGCGGCTCGGCGCGGCGACGCGGCGTCCCGACAAAGTCATCGGCATGCACTTCATGAATCCCGTCCCCGTCATGAAGCTCGTCGAAATCATTCGCGGCATCGCGACTTCCGACGAGACTTGGGAGCGGACGCGGCAACTGACCGAGCGGCTCGGCAAAATCCCTCTCGATTGCAACGACTCGCCGGGCTTCGTCTCGAACCGCGTCTTGATGCCGATGATTAACGAGGCGGTCTTCGCGCTCCACGAGGGCGTCGCCACGCGCGAGTCAATTGACGGCATCATGAAGCTCGGCATGAATCACCCGATGGGGCCTCTGACGCTCGCCGACTTCATCGGCCTCGACGTCTGCCTCGCGATTCTCAACGTCCTGCACACGGAGCTGGGCGACCCGAAGTACCGGCCGTGCCCGCTTCTGAAGAAGTACGTCGATGCGGGATGGCTGGGGCGTAAGACGGGGCGGGGCTTTTACGAGTACTGATTCCGAGTTTTTGATGAGGACGCCGGGACGTGCGTAAAGCTGTTCAGCCGGCGTCCCTTTCTGTATCATGCCGCCTATGCCGGACGGGTCGGGACAAATCTTCTGCCAGCGTTGTCTCGCGCCCAACTCGCTCGAACAGGAGTTGTGCCAACGCTGCGGGACGCGCCTGATGCTCGTCGTCGAGCCGTCGGCGCTGCGCTTCGAGGAGGAGGCGTCGGCGGCCGGGGGCGACTACGACGAGCACCTGCTCGAACGTGTCTCCGCGCTTGAGAACCGCCTCGCCCGGATGACCGAGCGGCTTGAGCGCGGCCTCGAACTCCTGCTGCGCCACGCGCGCACCTCCTACTTCGACCACCTCCTGCTCGAAACACTCATCAGCGCGCTCGGCGAGTCGCGCACGATTAACGCCCATCAGGTCGAGGAGCGTTGGCGTCGTCGCTGCGAGCGCGACGCCGAGTCCACGGCTTCCGCGAATCTGCACGAGGAGGCGCGCGAGCGCGTCGTCGCGGCCTACGCGGGCGAGGAGCACCCGGAGTTCGCGCGGCTCGTCGGCGAGGGCTTCGCGCTCTTAGAAAAAGGCGACGCGGCGCGTGGCGCGCGCACGCTCGAACGCGCCGCCGCGCTCGCGCCCGCCAACGCCCCGCTCAACACTTTCCTCGGCGAGCACTACCTGCGCACCGGGAAGAACACGGTCGCGCGGCATTACCTTGCGCGCGCGCAAGCCGCTCGGCCCGACGACCGTCGCGTGCTGCTCCTGCTCGGCCTCGCGTGCGGCGACGAGGGCGACGCCAAGCACGCCAAAGAGTTTTTGGGACGCGCCGTCCGTCGCGGCGATGCGTCGTTCGCCGCGCACTACGCACTGGGTCGGCTCTACGCGGCCGAGTCCGACTGGGAGTCGGCGCTGCCGGAGTTCAAACGCGCACTCGCCGCGCGCGTGTGCCCCGAAGCCCACTACGTGCTCGGCCTCGTCTATTTCAACCTCGGCCGTTTCCGCCCGGCGCACCGTCATCTGCTCAAGGCCGTCGAGATGGATTCTGCTTACGGCGAGGCGTTCTACCTGCTCGGCCTCGTGCGCCTCCGTCTCGGGCAGACGCCGCAGGCGCGCGAGGCGTTCGAGGCGGCGCGCGAGCTTTCGGAAGGGAAGCGCACAGTTCCGGCCGCGCGGCGGAAGGTTCTACGCGCCGAAGACTTCCCCGCGCCCAACTTCTTCGGCTCGGCGCGGCACACGCGGCGTCGTCTCGTGACGGGCGGCGATCTGCGTCTGGCGGCCGCGCTGCGCGAAGACGCCTTCGGCGGCGGCCCCGCGCGCGAGTCTTAAAGGCGTTGACAGTCATTTGACACCCGCGCACGGCCGTCTATAATTGCACCTTTTGCGCGGGCACGGTTGGCCCGCCTGTGAGGGGCCGCGAGAGGCAGTTGGCGTTGAAGGTCGAAGTAGAGAAGCTTGCGCCGGAAGGGGAATGGCTGGCGCACACGTACCCCGAGGACGCGCTCGCGCTCGACGAAGAGCAGGTGCGGCTGGCGGGCGAGACGCATGTGCGCGCGCGCGCGAGCCGCAAAGGCGACGAGGTACGACTCGCCGGAGAGATTACGGCGACGGTCGAGGCCCAGTGCGACCTCTGCCTGCGCGCCTTTCAAGTCCCGCTCGAACTCCGCTTCGAGACGGCGTTCACGCCTTCGGAGCTTGAGAACGAGCGCGCCGAGCACATGGAGCTTCTGGGCGAAGACCTCGACACGTCCGTCTACGAGGACGGCGAGATAGATTTCGACGAGGTCGTGCGCGAGCAGATTCTTCTGGGACTGCCGACGCGCCTGCGCTGCCGCGAAGACTGCAAGGGGCTTTGCCCTACTTGCGGCGCGGACTTGAACACGTCCGAGTGCGGCTGCCGGACGGAAGAGATTGACCCGCGCTGGGCGGCGCTCGCGTCGCTCAAGGAGCGCGAAAAGCAGTAGATAGTGAATGGTAAATCGTAAGTAGTTAAAAGCTCTGTCCCGAATTACGATTGACTGTTTGAGATTGAACGACCTTTAAGAACGTTCACTATTTACTATTCACTATTAACTTTTAAGGAGACATCATGCCTAATCCGAAACGTCGACACTCGAAAGCGCGCACCGGCAAACGCCGCGCGCACGACGCGCTGCGCGCGCCGCAGACCGTGGCCTGCGAGAACTGTCAGGAGCCGCGCATGCCGCACCGCGTCTGCCCGAAGTGCGGCTACTACAAGGGCCGCGAGGTCGTCCGCGTCGAGCAGGAAGCTTAAGCAAGCGTCGCGCGAACCGTGCGCGCCGCGCGCGCGAGTTCTTCCAGTCCTCTGTCCGAAGGCAAGCCCGATGAGGCACGGCCGACAACTGACAGGCAAGGTCGTCGTCGACGCGATGGGCAGCGACCACGCGCCGCACCCGGAGATTGACGGCGCTCTGGCCGCCGCGCGCGACCTGCGCGTCGGCGTCATCCTCGTCGGCCAGCCCGAGCGCGTCTTGCCGGAGCTTCGCCGCTGCGGTTGGCGGAGGCCGGGCGACCGCGGCATCGAGTTCGTCGAGGCGGCCGAAGTCATCGGGATGGGCGAGTCGGTCGCCAACGCCGTCCGCCGCAAGAAGAAAAGCTCTTTGAGGGTCGGCGCGCGTCTGGTCGCCGACGGACACGCCGACGGCTTCGTCTCGGCCGGGAACACCGGCGCGGCGATGGCGACGGCCAAGATGGTCATCGGCACGCTGCCCGGCGTCGACCGCCCCGCGCTCGCCGCGCTTCTGCCGACGAAGTCGGGCCGCCCGACACTCGTCTTAGACGTGGGCGCGAACTCCGACTGCAAGCCGCACCACATGGCGCAGTTTGCTATCATGGGCGACGCTTACTCGCGCGCGGTGTTGGGGACGGAGCGGCCGACCGTGGGGATGATGAGCATCGGCGAGGAGGAGGCGAAGGGCAACGAGCTGACGAAGGAGGCGTTCCCGCTCCTGCGCGAGCTGGCGAGCCTGAACTTCGTCGGCAACGTCGAGGGGCGCGACGTGTTCACGGGGCAGGTGGACGTCATCGTCACCGATGGCTTTACCGGCAATGTCATGCTCAAGCTCTCCGAGGGTTTGCAGGAAGCTGTCATCTCGATGATTCGCCGCGAGCTGTCGGCGACGACCATCACGAAGGCGGGCGCGGTGCTCGCCCGTCCGGCGTTCCGGAATTTGAAGAAGCGTCTCGACTACGCCGAGTACGGCGGCGCGCCGCTTTTGGGAGTGCGCAGCGTCGTCATCGTCTGCCACGGCGGGTCGAACGCGCGCGCGATTCGTAACGCCGTCCGCAACGTCAAGGAGTTCTCCGAGCACGGCGCGGGCGAGCGCATCGAGCGCGGCATCGCCGAGACGAACGCGCGCGAGGAGACGAGCCGACTGCGCGCGGTGGCGAACTGAGACGGGGATTGGGAAGAGGGCCGAGGAGAAGCATGTCGAACATCAACGCCGGCATCCTGAGCACGGGGCGCTCCTACCCGGAGGGCATTCTGACGAACGCCGACCTCGAAAAGATGGTCGAGACCTCCGACGACTGGATTACCTCGCGCACCGGCATCAAGCAGCGCCACCGCGCGGCCGAGGGCGAATACACCTCGATGTTCGCCACGCGCGCCGCGCGTCAGGCCATCGAGCGCGCGCGCATCGACCCCATCGACATTGACCTCCTCATCTGCGCCACCGTCACGCCCGACCAGATACTTCCCTCGACGGGCTGCATCATTCAAACAGAGTTGGGCTGTCACCGCGCCGCCGCCTTCGACCTCGCCGCCGCCTGCTCCGGCTTTCTCTACGGCGTCACGCTCGCGAACCAGATGGTGCGCTCCGGCCAGTCGCGCTACGCGCTCGTCATCGGCGCGGAGATTCTGACGCGCTACGTCGATTACACCGACCGCCAGACGTGCGTCATCTTCGGCGACGGCGCGGGCGCGGCCGTCGTCGGACAGGTCGACGAGGGGCGCGGCATCCTCTCGACGCGCATACGCTCCGACGGTCGCTACACCGAGCAGCTCTTCTCGCCCGGCGGCGGGACGCGCATCCCGCCGACGGCCGAGACGTTAGCCAGCGGCCTTCACTTCTTCAAGATGCGCGGCAACGAGTTGTTCAAGGTGGCCGTCCGCTCGATGGCCGACGTGTCGCGCGAGGTCTTGGAGGAGGCGGGCTACAAGGCCGACGACGTGCGGCTCTTCATCCCGCATCAGGCCAACCAGCGCATCACGGACGCGGTGGCCGACAAGCTGAAGGTCGATTCGTCCATCGTCTATTCAAACATCGCCGAGCACGGCAACACCTCTTCGGCCTCCATCCCCATCGCGCTCGACGAGTGCGTCGAGATGGGCCGCGTCAAAGAGGGCGACCTCGTGCTGCTCGCTTCCTTCGGCGGTGGCGTGACGTGGGGCGCGGTTCTGATGAAGTGGTGAGCGGGGGAATCGCGTGGAGGATTTCGGCGTCGGGTGCTTCTGGGCCTTCGGGCGTGCGGGATTGGTCGGGGAGGTCGAGCGATGAAGCGCAGGTCATTAAGCGACAGGCTCCCTTGGAAGCATTGGTCTTTGAGTGACAGGTTGTCGCTGACCGCAATCATCATCTCTTTCGCCGGGCTCGTCGTCACGACCGTCGGGGTCGTCGGCGATTACACGAGAACCGTCCCCACGCCGCCGGTGCGGGAGGAGAGGATTGACGCCTCGGCCGCGCAAACTCTGCTGACGGTCGCCTCTGAAGGGGTGGCAACGAAGGGGGCGGAGCTTGCCGAGGCCGCGCGGAAAGAGGCCGAGGCGCAACGCCCCGCGCCGCCGCCCGTCGAGGTCGCGACGACTAAGCGCGTGAGCAAAAACTCCGGGGAGAGAGGGCTGGCTTCGGAGATAATTTATGACGGGTGGGAGACAGGGCGTAAACTGAAGAAGGTGCGCCCGCAGGGTGTCGTCGTGTTGAGTTCCTTGAACGACACGTATCGTGTCGTGCCTTCGGGCCGCGACCGTTACGCGAGCGCCGACCCGCTCGGCAGGGTCGCGGGAACTCGTTACAGCGGGTCGGGCGCGCCGTCCTACTCCGCCATCGACTACCCGGCTAGACAGTACCCTGTTACTTTTAGCGACGTCGGGACGGAGCGGGCCGTGAAGCCGACGCCCACCCCGAGGCCCAAGCCCGACGGCTACGTCGCAAGCTTTTTCTGGCACGTGGATAATCAGGACTTCCCCGTGCAGTTGGTCGTTTACGGATTTCTTTTGTACTTGGGGTGGGGCTTTCTTCAAATGTTGGGGGCCATGCTCAACGCGCTCTTGAATCACGTCCCGGTCGCCAAAGCCTGAGATTCGATGAATCGTCTGGCCTACATTTTCCCCGGCCAAGGGTCGCAAGCGCCGGGCATGGGGCGCGACCTCGCCGACAGTTTCGCGGCGGCGCGCGCGGTCTTTGAAGAGGCGGACGACGCCCTCGGCTTCGCGCTCTCGCGGCTCTGCTTCGAGGGGCCGGCCGAGGAGTTGCAACTGACGGAGAACACGCAGCCAGCGATTCTCGCGACGTCAATCGCGGCCCTGCGCGCGATGGAGTCGGAAGGTGCGCCCGCGCCCTCGTTCGTCGCCGGTCACAGCCTCGGCGAGTACTCCGCGCTTGTCGCGGCGGGCGCGCTCGACTTCGCTTCGGCCCTTCGCACGGTGCGCGCGCGCGGGCGTTACATGCAGGAGGCCGTGCCCGTCGGCGTTGGCGCGATGGCCGCCATCCTCGGCCCGGACGCCGAGA
>DASUNL010000319.1:0-4275 GCA_036277175.1 Pyrinomonadaceae bacterium
CCGTTGGAGGGCTCCGACATCCACTTCGAGGTCATCTCGACGCCCGCTCTCAACGCCCGCGGCGACCGCATCGGCATGGTCTCCATCTTCCGCGACGTGACCGACCTGCGCCGCGCCAACGAGGAGTTGGCCCGCAACTTCGGCAAGCTCCAGCAGGCCGAATCGGAGGCCCGGCGCGAGCGCGACCGCCTCGACCTGATTCTCGAAAACGTCGGCCACCCCGTCGCCGTGAGCGACTCGGGCGGGAACTTCATCCTCTTTAACGCGCGCGCCGAAAAACTCTTCCAGCAGGCGGAGAGTCAGGCGGCGCGCGCCGCACGCGCCGTCCGCGCCAACGCCGTCAAGCTCACCTCGTTCATCTCGACGCTCGCCTCTTCGGCCGCGCTCAAAGGTCGTCAGGCCGAGATTGAGTTAATCGACCCGGAGACGGGCGAGACCTTGCCGATGGAGATTACGTCGGCCGAGGTGACGGACGCCAAGGGACAGGTAACGGCCGTCGTCTCAATCCTCCACGACCTCTCGGAGATACGCGAGCTTGAGCGGCGTCGCGTCGAGCAGCAGCTCTTCGAGTCGGAGAAGCTCGCGGCCGTCGGGCGTCTCGCCGCGTCAATCGCGCACGAGGTCAACAATCCGCTCGAAGCCATCAAGAACTCGCTCTACCTGCTGACGACGAGCCGCAACGAGGAGTCGAACGCGCGTTTTCTCGACGTGGCGCGGCGCGAGACCGAGCGCGTGTCGCACATCATCCGGCAGATGTTGGGCTTCGCGCGCCGCTCGGGCGAGGTCGAGTGGGTTTCGGTCAACGACATCTTGGAAGAGACGCTGGTGCTCGTCGAGAAGAAGATGAAGCAGGCGGGCGTGCGCGTCGTGCGCTCGCTCGACAGGGGGCTGCCGCGCGTGCGCGCGCGCGCCGACCAACTGCGCCAAGTCTTCCTCAACCTCATCCTCAACGCGCAGCAGGCGATGGAAGGGGGCGGCGAGGTCGGCATCAGCACCTCGCTCTACGGTCAGGCGCTTCAGCCCACCGTCTCCATCCGCATCAGCGACACGGGCCGGGGCATCAACGAGGGCGACCTCGCGCGCATCTTCGAGCCGTTCTTCTCGACGCGCACGAAGGGCACGGGCCTCGGCCTCTGGGTGACGCAGGACATCGTCCGCCACCACGGCGGGCGCATCGAGGTCACGAGCGCCGAAGGGCGCGGGACGACCTTCAACATCATCTTGCCCGTCGACTCACCGACGCTTTCGGACGCGGATGTCGAGTCGAAGAAGTAGCAACGGCGGCGGCGACGAGGCGGGTCGCGGGCAGCGTTCGTCCGCGTCGCGACGGCGCGTGCTCGTCGTCGATGACGAGGAGAACGTCCGCATCACGACGGCCGCCATCCTCGAACAGGAGGGCTACTACGTCGAGACGGCGGGCGACGGGCGCGAGGCTTTGGAGAAGGTCGGCGGCGGCCACTTCGACCTCGTCCTGACAGACCTCCGGATGGAGGACATGGACGGGAGCACGCTGCTCGGCGAGCTGCACACGAGACACCCGCAGGTGGTGACGGTCGTCCTGACGGGCTACGCCTCCATCGAGTCTTCGATTGACGCGCTCCGGCAGGGCGTCTACGACTACTTGGTCAAGCCGTGCGTCATCGACGATTTGAAGCGCACCGTGCGGCGCGCGCTCGAACACCGCGACCAGACGGCGCGCATCACGGAGCTGTCGAGCCCCGTCGTCGAAATCTGGGACGGCATCCTGCTCCTGCCCGTCGTCGGGACGCTCGACGACGCGCGCGCCTCGCAGATGTCCACGGCGCTCTTGGCCTCGGTGCGCGAGAAGAGCGCGCAGGCCGTCATCATCGACATCACGGGCTGCACGGTCGTCGACACCTACACGGCCGCGCACCTCATCAACGCGGTGCGGTCGGTCAGGCTCCTCGGCGCGACGGCCATCATCACGGGCGTCAGCGGCGCGGTCGCCTCCGACCTCGTCACGCTCGGCATCGACCTGAGCGAAATCTACACGCGACGCCGGCTCGCCGACGGCCTGCGCTTCGCCTTCGAGTTCATTGACCAAAGCGGTCAGCCATCAGCTTTCAGCCGTCAGCCGCTCCCCCGGCCCGAACACCAAAGCTGAACGCCGACGGCCGAAACGCCGACTGCTTCTTTTATGTCTTCCCCCGCACAGAATCAAACGGAGGCCGGCGCGCCCGACGCGCCGACGTCGGCCCGCCTGCTCGTCGTCGACGACGAGGAGAGCGTCGCGCTGACGCTCGGCGAGGTCTTGCGCCTCGAAGGGTTCGAGGTCGACACGGCGTCGAGCGGGTCTGAGGCGGCCGGGCTGCTCGGGCGCGCGCAGTACGACCTCGTCCTCACAGACCTGCACATGGAGGACGGCGACGGCATCTCCGTCCTCGAAGAGGTGCGCCGCCGCTCGCCCCTCACCATCTCCATCGTCCTGACCGGCTTCGCGCGTCTTGAGAACGCCATCCTCGCACTCCGCCACGGCGCTTACGACTACCTCGTCAAGCCTTGCATCATCGACGAGTTGAAGCACACCGTCCGTCGCGGACTCGAACACCGGCGTCTGATGCTCGCCGAGGCCGAGGCGCGGCGCGCGCTCGAAGAGCTGAACCGCGATTTGGAGCGTCGCGTCGAAGAGCGCACGGCCGAGTTGGTACACTTGAACGAAGAGCTGTCGGAGGCCAACCGCGCGAAGGACGTTTTCCTCGCCACGCTCTCGCACGAGTTGCGCACGCCTCTGACGCCCGTCCTCGGGTGGGTCAACCTCTTGCGCTCGGGCGGCGCGAGCGCGAACTCAGACCCCGCGCTCGTCTCACAGGCGCTCGAAGCCATCGAGCGCAACGCGCGCCTTCAGGCTCGACTCATCGACGACCTGCTCGACATCTCGCGCATCGTCTCCGGCAAGCTGCGTCTTGAGTGGGAGCCGATTGACCTCTCCATGATAGCGAAGGCCGCGGCCGAGACCGTGCGCGCCACGGCGTCCGCCAAGAGCATCACGCTCGACCTGCGCCTGCCCGAAGAGCCGGTCGTCGTCTACGGCGAGCAGGTGCGCCTGCAACAGATTGTCTGGAACCTTCTGTCGAACGCCGTCAAGTTCACGCCTCCGGGCGGGCGCGTCACGCTCGACTTAGGACGCGAGTCGGGAGAGGCGCGCCTCGTCGTCGAGGACACCGGCGCGGGGATAACGCCCGAGTTCCTGCCGCACGTCTTCGACCGCTTCCGACAGGCCGACGGCTCGACGACCCGGCAGCACGGCGGACTAGGTTTAGGACTCGCCATCGTGCGCGCGCTCACCGACCTGCACGGCGGCTGGGTGCGCGCCGAGTCTGACGGACTCGGCGCGGGCGCGCGCTTCACGCTCGGCTTGCCGTGCGCCATCGCCGAGGACGCGCGCGAGGAGACGGCGGGCGTCGTCACGATGCCGAAAATCGCGCGCCCCGTTCTGGTCGTCGACGACTCGCCGGAAACTTTGGAGCTGATGCACACGCTCTTCTCGCGTAAGGGTTACGCGGTGATGACGGCCGAGTCGGCGGCCGAGGCTCTGCGCCTCGCGGGCGAGCGCACGCCCGGCGTCATCATCTCCGACATCAGCATGCCCGAGCGCGACGGCTACGCGCTCCTCGCCGAGTTGCGACGGATGCCCGGCTGCGAGCGCGTCCCGGCCATCGCTCTTTCGGGCTACGCGATGGAGGAAGACCGCGACCAAGCCCTCGCCGCAGGCTTCGACGTCCACCTCGCCAAGCCCGTCGACCCCGACAAACTCTTCGCCACCATCCAGAGCCTCACCGCCTGAAGTCGGCTCTCAAGACAATCTCTGAATTTTAAACTTCGCCGCGTCCCTGAGCGTGTGCGCGGCGACGGCCGCGACGATGATCGCGCCGCCCGCGAGCGCCCAACGCGAAGGCCGCTCGCCGAGGACGAGGAAGACCCAGAGGGGATTTAAGACCGGCTCGACGTAGCCGACCACACCCGCGTCGAGCGCGCGGATGCCGCGCGCGACGCCCAAGGTGAAGAGCGTGTAGGCGAGGCCGATTTGGACGACGCCGAGGTAGGCGACGATGAAGAGGTCTTGCGCCGTCAGTCGGCCGCCCGCCCATGCGTCGAAGAACGAGGGCGCGCAGACGAAAGTGATGATGAGGTTTCCGTAGATGACCGAGGAGGCGCGGTTGACGCGCCCCGCGCCGCGATAGCGTAGCAGGAGCATCCAAAACGCGAAGCAGAGGCCCGAGGCGAGCGCGGCGGCGTTGCCCGCGAGGTCGGACG
>DASUNL010000320.1:0-2125 GCA_036277175.1 Pyrinomonadaceae bacterium
GAGCGCGCGCACGCCGCCGGTCTTCCAGTCCACCTCGACGGCGCGCGCATCTTCAACGCGGCCGCCGCGCTCAACGAGTCGGTCGCAAGTCTCGCGCGCCCGGCCGACTCGGTGATGTTCTGTCTGTCGAAGGGATTGGGCGCGCCGGTCGGTTCAATCCTCGCCGGCACGCGCGACTTCATCCGGGAGGCGCGCGTGTGGCGCAAGCGTCTGGGCGGCGGGATGCGTCAGGCCGGGGTACTAGCGGCCGCCGGACTCGTCGCGCTCGAAGAGTCGCCGCCGCGACTCGCGGAGGATCACGCCAACGCGCGCCGACTCGCCGAGGGCGTGGCCGAGTTGCCCGGCGTCAGTATCGACCCCGAACAGGTCGTCACCAACATCGTCATCTTCGACGTGACGGGGACGGGACAGGCGTCCGACCACATCGCCGCGCGCCTTCGTTCGGAGCACGGCGTGCTCTGCGCAGGCTTCGGCCCGGCCGTCCGCATGGTCACGCACTACGACGTGACGCGCGAACACATCGAGCGCACGCTCGCGGCGCTCGGGGAAGTGATAGGGAGTGAAGTCATTGATCATCGCCATTGACGGGCCTTCGGGCGCGGGCAAATCGACGCTCGGCCGACGGCTCGCGCGCGAGCTGGGGCTGCTCTACATCGACACGGGCGCGATGTACCGCGCCGTCGCGCTCGCCGTCACCGAGTCGGGCGTGAGCACCGCCGACCCCGAAGCCGTCGCCGAGGCCGCGCGTCGCGCGAAGATAGAGCTGACCGGCGACCCCGACTCTCTGCGCGTCCGACTCGACGGCCGCGACGTGACGGACGAGATTCGCACCGAGCAGGTCGGCCACACCGCTTCAATCGTCTCGGCCGTCGGCGGAGTGCGGCGCGAGTTGGTGCGCCGCCAGCGCGAGATGGGCGCGCGCGGCGCGGGCGTCGTCCTCGACGGGCGCGACATCGGCACCATCGTCTTCCCCTCGGCCGACGTGAAGTTTTTCCTGACGGCCGTCCCCGAGGAGCGCGCCAAGCGGCGCTACGAGGAGGAGCGCGCGCGCGACCAAGACCAGACCTTCGAGGACACGCTCGCCGACATCACCGCGCGCGACCGCCGCGACTCCACCCGCGACGACTCGCCGCTCGCCATCGCCGACGACGCCGTCGTCATCGACACCACCGAACTCTCCATCGAAGAAGTCTTCCAACGCATGCTCGAAGTCGTCCGCGAGCGGCAACAGGAAGCGCCGCCGGGAGGCGCGTCTTGAGACTCCTCGTCGCTCTCATGCTGCTCACGCTCCCGGCCGGGTGCGCCGCGCGCGACTCGCACGCGGGGGCGTCCGAACCTGCGAACGCCGAGGCGACGCCGCAATCTCAAAAGGCACACGCCACCCCGACGCCCTATCGCACATACATCCCCGACGACTTCGGACAACTGCAAGGCGACATCGAGTACGTGCCGTTTACGGAAGACGCGACGCTCGTCCGAGGCGAGTACAGGCTGGTCAAGCACTCGAAAGATATTAAAGTTGACCACGTCGAGCTGACGATTGAGTATGCCGAGCTGTTGAGGGGCGAGAAGGTCTTGGCGACGTTCGGCGCTGATTCAGGCGAGCCGCACAGCCCGATTGAATTCGGCGCGTTCGACTTTCTCGGCGTCGGCGGTGAGCAGCTCGTCGTCGAGCAGACGGCGAACAAGGTCTGGCGCTACTGGGTCATCGAACTCTCGCCCCGGCCGCGAGTCATTTACGACAGCACGAAGTACAACGCCGTGCTCCCCTTGCGCGTCGCTGACTTCGACGGCGACGGCCGCCGCGAGATAATCCAGAACATCGGCACGTTCTGGTACTTCGACTGGTTCAGCAACCTCGATTCGCCACGCCCGCCCGTCATCTTCGCCTACGACGAGGCCGCGCAGCGGTACGTTCCCGCGAGCGCGAAATTCAGCGAAGTCACACTCGCCGACATCGAGGGGCGAATCGCCAAGGTGCGCGAGCTTAAAGAACGTGGAGACGTGGGCGGACACCGGGCCGGAGTGATTGACGTCGTGGCGCGCTACGTCTATTCGGGGCGGGAGCGCGAGGCGTGGGCGTTCTTCGAGCAGGAGTGCGGCGACTGTCGCGTGGCGACCGGCA
>DASUNL010000321.1:0-2156 GCA_036277175.1 Pyrinomonadaceae bacterium
CCTACTTCCCCCTCATCGTTCCCGACCTGCACGCCGCGCCGCCGCTGAGAACCGGGCCGGAGCCGCGCCCCATCATTCCGCAGGCGAAAGGCCGCTAGAGGCCGGGCCGTTTAAGACGTGCCCGTCGCGCTTGTCGAAGCGCGAGCCGTGGCAGGGGCAGTCCCAAGTGCGCTCGGTCGAGTTCCAGCGGACGACGCAGCCCAAGTGCGTGCAGACGGCCGAGTGCTCGTAGAGGTCGCCGCTCTGGTCGCGGTAGGCCGCGACCTTCGACAAGCCACGGCGCACGACCGCGCCCGTCCCCGGCGCGACCTCCTCGACCGACTCGACCTCGCCGCCCGTCACGTGGTCGGCGTACTGCGCCGCGACGTTTAAGTTCTCCTTCGCGTACTCAAGCGGCGCGCGCGCGCCCGCGACGCGCGTCGGCTCGTAGAGGCTCTCCCACTTGTTCGCCCGCCCCGTGATTAAATCGGTGAGGAGGATGCCGGCGATTGTGCCGTGCGTCATGCCGTTGCCGGAGTCGCCCGTGGCGATGAAGACGTTATCCTTGTCCATCGGGTTGCGGCCGATGTAGGCGAGGCCGTCGACCGGCTCCATCACCTGCCCCGACCAGCGGAACTCCACCGACTCAATCATCGGGAAACGCTCGCCCGCCCACTCTTCGAGCCTCCCGTAGCGCGCCTCGTAGTCTTCGGCCTGACCCGTCTTGTGATCCTCGCCGCCGACGATGAGCACGTCGTATGCGCCCGCGCCCGCTTCGCCCCCGACCCTCTGCGTGCGTATGTAGTGGTAAGGGTCGGGCGTGTCCCAGAGAAGCATCTGCGGGACGGAGCCAGAGGGGACGCGCGCGCCGATGACGTAGGTTCGGTAGGGGGCTTGCTTCGTGTGGATGGCGACGAGGTCGTTGACCGGCGTGTTCGTCGCGACGACGATTGATTCGCACGAGACCGCGTAACGGCTCGAAGTCTCGACGCGCGCCGCGTCGCCGCCCTCTATCTTCTCGGCGTGCGTCTCGGTGTAGACGCGCCCGCCCATCCGCGCGAACGCGCGCCGCAAGCCCTCGATGTACTTGAGGATGTGAAACTGCCCCTGACGCGGGAAGCGCAAGGCCGCGCCGAAATCGTAGTGCGGGTAGGGGACGCGCTCGACGTACTCGACTTCCGTCATACCCGCGCGGTGCGCGGCGCGTAGCTCCTCGCCGAGCTGCTCGGTCGAGTCGCCGGGCGGGACAAACAGATAGCCGTCGAGGCGCGTGAAGTCGCAGTCGATGCCCTCCTCCGTGATTATCTCTTCGACCTTGTCAATCGCCGCCGTGTGGCTCTCGGCGGCGAGGCGCGCGCCCGGTTCGCCGTGCAGGCGCTCAAGGTGGTAGTAGCGGTCGTCGAGCGCGTTCGTGATGTGCGCGGTCGTGCGCGAGGTCTCGCCGCTCGCGATTTTTCCGTCGTCGAGGACGACGACCTCGCGGCCCTCGCGCGTGAGCAGGTAGGCGGTCGTCATCCCGGCGATGCCCGCGCCGACGACGCACACGTCGGCCCGCACCTCCTCCGCCAGAGGCTTACCCGATTCCACGTCGGCCGTCGCCGTCCACACTGATGGGTTCTGTCCCGATTCGGTCTTCATCGACGCAAGTCCCCCCTCGGTTTGAGTTGTCCGGATTGACTTTAAAACTACCACCGATGCGAGGCGCTGGCAAAGTCTCGTCCGGCGGGCGCGGCCGTCTGCTTCGCGCGGCGCGCGGCGCGGGCGTATAATCCGCCGCGCGCGGCCGAACGGGCGCGCGGACGAAAAGTTTTACTAACCCCGCGTGAGGTGCATACGAGATGGAGAGAGACGAGCGCGAAGACCGGACGATCTACAAAGTGGTCGTCAACCACGAGGAGCAGTATTCGATTTGGCCCGCCGACCGCGAGAATCCGCTCGGCTGGAACGACGCCGGCAAGTCGGGCACGAAGCAGGAATGCCTCGACTACATCAAAGAGGTCTGGACGGACATGCGCCCCTTGAGCCTGCGTAAGAAGATGGAGGAGATGGGCTACAAGTAAGGACGAAGCATGGAGGCCGCGACGATGAGGGCCGCGACGACGAATGATGAATCGGGGTTTAGAACTTCAGATTTGAAATCTCAGATTTGAAATTCCGAATCTCAAACGCCTTCATCC
>DASUNL010000322.1:0-20969 GCA_036277175.1 Pyrinomonadaceae bacterium
AAACGCGCGAGCGTCGTCACCTCATCAGACCGCGCGTCCGCCCCGCCGCAGAGTTCTTCACAATCGGCACAGGTCGAGACAAACGCCGCCCAAGACTCTCGCATCTCCGCGACGACCGACGAAGTCTCGGTACGAGAAGAAGACGACGGCGGCGAGCGGAATTTAACGACTGCGGCGAAGAGTCACGCCGAGCGCACGCACAGACGCGCGGGCGGCGCGCGGCCCGTCGAGGCAAAGTTCGGCGGCGACACGCGCACGACGGCGTCTCTGCCGACGACGGCGGCCAGCCGGCCTCTTAACGCGAGCGCGGGCGACGAGGCGGACGAGATTACGACCGACTTCATCCCGCTCGTCCACGACCAGCTCGCGCCGGCCGGCTCCGGCCACCTCGTCCGCGTCGAGCTTCCGCGCGCGGCGCTCGCGCGCTTCGGCCTGCCCTTAAACGCCGAGCGCGCCGGCGAGCGCGTCAAGGCGGACGTCCTTATGGGCGACGACGGCATCGCGCGCGCCATCCGCTTCGTGCGTTAGACTCGCGCGCGCCCCAAGGAATTTTTCGGGAACTGTCAGGCGACGGCCGCGCAATAATAGACGTTCAGAGAGGTCACGCCGCGCAGGGCGGCCCGAGGGCAATCAAACTTGAGAGAGGGAACAGCGATGAATAAGGCAAGAGCTTTGAGAGTCGGCGCGCTCGCCGCGACGCTTCTGGCGAACGGCCTCGCCGTCTCGGCGCAGGACAAGGTCAAGGAGCGCAAGGTCGTGAGCGAGGATGCCGTGCGCGAAGTGGTCGTGCAGGAGAACGTCATCGTCACGCCGCACGAGGGCGTGCGCCACCCGGTCATCGGCGCGGAGGCGGGCGGGCGCTTCGGCGGCGACGACTTCGTCTTCGTCTCGACCGAGATGTCGTTCGACGGGAAGATAGTGAAGGGCTCGCCCTACTCGGCGCAGGCCGTCACCGAGACGACGCACACGCTCGCCGACGGCAACCGCATCGTCCGCCGCAACACGGCCAACGTCTACCGCGACTCCGAGGGGCGCACGCGACGCGACCAGACCGTCGGGGCCATCGGCCCGTTCGCCACGCAGGGCGAGCCGCCCATGACCTTCTTCATCAACGACCCCGTGGCCGGCGTCAACTACATCCTCGACCCGCGCTCGAAGGTGGCGCGCAAGATGCCCTCCGTCAAGATGTTCGAGCGGAGCGCCATCCCGCCGCGCGATAAGATTGCGAGCAACGGGGCGGCGGCGGCGGCGGACGCGGCCCGCGCCGAGCATCGGGCGAAGATGGGCGGCGACGCCGCGCCGCGCCGACGCATGCGCAGCTCCGGCTACGTCTTCGGCACGGGCGGCGCAACGGCCGTCGGCGCGCCCGACGTGTTGATGTACTCGCACGACGGCGACGAGCCGAAGGTCGAACAGCTCGGCAAGCAGTCGGTCGAGGGCGTCGAGGCCGAAGGTCAGCGCATGACGATGACCATCCCGGCCGGGGCCATCGGCAACGAGCGCCCCATCGAGATAGTGAGCGAGCGTTGGTTCTCGGAGGACTTGCAGACGGTCGTCATGACGCGCCACAGCGACCCGCGCTTCGGCGAGACCGTCTACCGCCTGACCAACATCAACCGCTCCGAGCCAGCCCGCTCGCTCTTCGAGATTCCCGCCGACTACACCTTGCGCGAGCCGCGCGGCGGCACGAACTTCCGCTTCTTTAATAAGAAGATGCCGGAAGGCACGGCCCCGCCGGAGAACTGATGATTAAGTTTGTGATGGGGTAAATCACAAATCAGTGCCGCATGCGGCGCTGACGAGAAGAGGGCGAAGCACATCGAAAGTGCTTCGCCCTTTTCTCGTGTCGCCTCGGCTCGTGCGCGCGTCAGCAGTTGACGTACCCGAGCAGGTAGAAGACGACGATGAAGATAAGGATGGTCGAGATGCAGCCGCCGCCGAGCTTCCATGCGGCGACGCCGGCGATAAGTCCGCGCAAAGGCCCTTGCATGCAGAAAGTCTCCTCTCCGTTTTCCAATAGGCGGAATCAAAAGTTGTCGGGGGCTAGGGGCTGCCGCAACTTCTAAGCCAAAAGAAACTCGAAGTCAATAGTCGCGCGCGCCGTCGTCGAACTTCGCCGCCGCCACACTTCGCCGCCGCTACTGCTGGCGGCGGACGCCCGCGCCCCGGTTGCGCTCGATGATGGAGCGCGGCGTGATGCCGCGCACGACGATGGTGTGCTCGACGGGGCCGTGGCCGGTGTAGACGAACTCGTTATCGACTATCTCGCTCTGGCCGATGCTCCCGACCATGAAGCCGGCCGTGCCGCCGCCGCCCACATCCGTCAGACGGTTGTTGCGCACGTAGATGCGCGTCCCCTCGACGTTGATGCCGGCCTGCCCCGTCCGCGTGATGGTGTTGTTGCGCACGGTCACGTCCTTCATCGTCACCCCGATGACGTAGATGCCGTTCGACATCTTGTTCGTCACGCGGTTCGGCTCGTTGTAGCCGCCGATGAGCGTGTTGCCCTCGACTAAAACCGGGCCGACGTGCGGCGTGCCCGAACCCGACTGGACGATGATGCCGTTTCCGGCCGAGTCCAGCTCCGAGTCACGCATGTCGATGTGGTTGTTGCGAATCGTTATCTGTTCGAGGTGGTCGGCCGCGTCATTCGACTCCAAGTCAATCGCCGACGAGCCGGGGCCGCCGCGCTGTCCGGGCGCGAGGATGCGGTTGCCTTCGACGAGGATGTTGCGTCCGTTCGTCACCGCGATGTTCTGCGAGGCGACGCGCGTAAAGAGGCTGTTGACGATTTTCGAGTCGCGCGCGAAGTGGCCGAGCATCGCCCCGCCGCCGAGCTGCACGCCGATGGAGCGCGTGCCGTTGACCCAGACGTTATCGACCGTGCAGCGCGAGCAGTTGCCCATCGAGATGGCCTGCGGCCCGGAGTGGAAGCCGGAGTTCGCGCCCTTGATTTGGATGTCGCGCACGGTGATGTCAGAGTCGGCCGCGCCGTTGCGCCGCGCGTGCTCGTAGGCGCTGATGACCGTGAACTGATTCGGGGCCGTCGACTCGACGATGATGGCGTCCTCGCGCGAAGAGCCGACGAGCGTCGCGCCCGATTTCAAAAGGATGGGCGCGAGCGCGGTCGTGGTCGGATACGTCCCCGCCGTGAAGCGCAAGGTGTGGCCCGAGGAGACGACGACCTGCGTCGAGATGCGGCCGCCGGGGCGGACGATGATTTCGCCGGGCGCGGAGCCGAGAGATTGGTCGGCCGCGTTAATCTTCGCGCCGAGGTCTGCGCCGGGGAAGCGGTTGGCCTCGACCCGACGCCCTTGCGCCGCCGCCTCGTCTGAAGGCGCGAGACACGCCGTCAGCGTCGTCATCAGCACCAGAGACCTGAAGATGGCTCTCGACATGTTCTGACTTGCACCCCTCTTTGATTTTTGCTCACACCATACGTGACGCCCGCGCCGCGCGCAAACCGCCCGCGCTCGCTCGTGTTCGCGGAGCGGCGCGGCTCGTCCGTCGGAAGTTGTCAGGAGAGGTCTTTTTGATGAGGCGCGTCGGCGCGCGAGTTGGTCGGAAAAGGTCGCGTGCGGGGCTGGCGCTTGCGGCGCGGATGGATGATAATAGCGCCTCTTCGCGCCCGCTCGTCCGGTCGCGCGGAGCAGTCCCGGCCATTCGTTCTCGACATTTCCGCGAAAGCGCGAGGCTTACGACCAACAGATGCCCCGAAACTCGACCCTCGTCATTCTCCCGACCTACAACGAGCGCGAGAACGTGCCGACGCTCGTCCGCCAGATTCTCGAATACGCGCCCGAGGCGGACGTGCTCCTAGTCGATGACAACTCGCCCGACGGCACGGCCGCGCTCGCCGAAGAGACGTTCGCCGACGAGCCGCGCTTCTCCGTCTTGCGGCGGACGGGGCCGCGCGGCCTCGGTCGCAGCTACGTCGACGGCTACCGCGCCGCGCTCGACGGCGGCTACGCGCGCCTCGTGCAGATGGACGCCGACTTCTCGCACGACCCCGCGCGCCTGCCCGAAGTGCTTCGCGCCGGGGAGCGTTCGGACGTGGTCATAGGCTCGCGCTACTGTTCGGGCGGCGGCATCGGCAACTGGCCCTTGCGTCGAAAGCTGCTCAGCCGCTTCGCGAACTTCTACGTCGCGAAGATTACGGGCATGAAGGTCGGCGACGCGACGAGCGGCTATCGCTGCTACAACCGCCGCGCGCTCGAATGCGTGCTTGAGAATCAAATCGTCGCCGAAGGCTACGCCTTCCTCGTCGAGTCGATTTATCGCATCACTCAGGCCGGATTGACGGTCGCCGAAGTGCCCATCATCTTCGTCGATAGGCGCGAGGGGCAGTCGAAGATTTCGCGCAAGGTGATCTTCGAGTCGGTCTTGATGCCTTGGCGCGTGCGCTTTCTGCCGCGCCTGCCCGCCGACCAGACGCTCGTCAGCCAGACGCAGGACAACTGAAGAAGCGTTCAGCGTTCAGCTTTCAGCTTTCAGCGTTCAGCCCACGGCAACCGCCGCCGCGTCAACACTCCGCTTCGTTAACACGCTGCGCCCTCCTTCGTCCGGCTGAACGCTGAACGCTGACTGCTGAACGCTTCTTCGCTATTGACTCGCGAAGCCTTTTCGCATAGAACGCTCGCGCTCTAACACACTTCCCGAGCGGAGTCCCCGATGAAAAGATTGCTTCTCCCCTGCGCGCTCTTCGCCCTCGCGCTCTCGGCCGCCTCGTGCGCGGCCCCCGCCCCGTCGAACAACGCGAACCAGACGGCCAACACGAACGCCGCGACGCCGACGCCCTCGCCCGCGTCGGTCGATTTCGCCGAACGCGACCGTCAGGTCTACGACGCCATCAAACGCAAGGACTGGGACGCCTTCGCCGCCTTCATCGGCGACGACTACATGCTGGTCGTGTCCGACGGCGTCCACGACCGGGCCACGCTCCTCGAAGGCGTCAAGACGATAGACATCGCCGAAATCTCTTTCAGCGACTTCAAGACCGTCAACGCCGACCCGGACGTGCGCGTCGTCACCTACACCACGCGCGCGAAGGGCACGATGGACGGCGCGCCTCTGCCCGAAGGGCCGATGTACGAGTCGAGCGTGTGGGTCAACCGCGAGGGCAAGTGGCTCGCGGCCTATCATCAGGAGACGGCCGCCGAGGCCAGCCCCTCGCCCTCTCCCGGCGGCGCGTCGCCCGCGCCGACCGCGACCGCGACCGCACCCGGCGCGACGGCGACTCCCGCGTCGACGCCCGCGACCGCGACCGACGCGACCGGCATGGAGAAACTCATCTGGGATGCGCTCAAGCGTAAGGACTGGGACGCCTTCGCCGGTTACTTGGCGGAAGACCAGATAGAGGTCTGGCAGACGGGCGTCCACGACAAGGCCGCGTCGGTCGCCGGGGTCAAACAGGTCAACTTCGCGGGCTCGTCCTTGAGCGACTTTCGCGAGATGAAGCTCACCCCGAACGCGACGCTCGTCACCTACGTCGCCAAAGGCGCGGCCCCGCTCTTCGGCCCCGACGGCGAACGCCACACGACTCTCTGGGTCAATCGCGGCGGACGCTGGCTCGCCGTCTTCCATCAGGCGACGCGGATTAAGAAGTAGCGTTCAGCATTCAGCAGTCAGCGTTCAGCTCACGGCTTCCGCCGCTCCGATAGCACTTCGTTTTAGAAACCTTAAGCGGCGGCCCTCTTCCGGCTGAAAGCTGAACGCTGACTGCTGAACGCTTCCCATCATTTCCACACGCCGGGAATCGGCGTCGAGCAGGCGGGGCAGAGGCCGTCCGGGCCGAGCCGCATCTGTTTAATGATGTAGCCGTGGCGTTCGACGAGGAGCGCGTCGCAGTTGTGGCAGTGTGTGTTCTCCCAACGGCCGACGCGGCCCGGCAGGTTTCCGGCGTAGACGTAGCGCAGTCCCGCCTCGCGCCCTATCTCGCAGGCGCGCACAAGCTCTTCGGCCGTCGTGTTGTCGTTCTCCGTCATGTTGTAGTCCTTGTGGAACGCCGTGACGTGCCAAGGGATGTCGGGCGAGACGGAGGCGATGAAGTCCGCGGCGCGACGAAGCTCGTCCTCCGAGCTGTTGAAGCCGGGGATGACGAGCGTCACAATCTCCTCCCAGAAGCCGCGCTCGTTGACCATCCGGACGGTGTCGAGGATGTTCGAGACGACGCCGCCCAACTGTCGGTAGTTGCGGTCGCTCATCGACTTCAAGTCAATCTTGTAGCAGTCGGTCAAGGGCCGCAGGTAGTCTAAGACTTCCGGCGTCGCGTTCCCGTTCGAGATGAACGCCGTCTTGAAACCGGCGGGCTTCGCCTTCCGGAAAACCTCGACCGCCCACTCGGCCGTAATCAGAGGCTCGTTGTAACTCGACCCCACCACGCGCGCGTC
Source organism: Pyrinomonadaceae bacterium (assembly GCA_036277175.1). GTDB lineage: Bacteria > Acidobacteriota > Blastocatellia > Pyrinomonadales > Pyrinomonadaceae > DASQDT01. The sequence continues at coordinate 6,390 of DASUNL010000322.1, forward strand.
GCACGCGCGCGCCATCGCGACCAGACGCTCGGCCGTCACCGCCTGCGGCCGCGATCCCGCCGCGTCGTCGCGCAACGCCTGCGATGTCACCCAGTTTTGACAGTAACCACAGTGGAGGTCGCAGCCGAGCATGCCGAAGGTTAGGGTGTCTGAGCCGGGGAGGAGGTGGAAGAAGGGTTTCTTCTCGGTCGGGTCGCATTGCAGCGCGGCGACGTAGCCGGACGGCACAATCAAACGTCCCGCTTCGTTAAAGCGCACCTTGCAGATGCCGCGCTTGCCTTCGTGGATGAGGCAGCGGTGGCCGCAGGCGTAACAGCGAAGACTGCGGCCCGCGAGGCGCTCGGTCAGCTCGGGCGCACCCTCGGCCGTCAACTCGTCCAAAACTTCGGCCAGCGTGGCCGAACGCTCGCTCATCGGCATAAGTCTTAAAAACCTCTCGGGCCGGACTCTCGCGCGGGGGACGTGTTTTAAGTTTCGGGAGGGGAACTGGCCTTCATTATAACGCCGCCGTGGCGCGCGGCGACAGCGCGGGCGGCGAGCTTTCAAAACGGCGGGGCGCATGTATAATGTCGCGCTTCGCCTTATGCCCGACGAAAACAGCGAGACAAGCGCGCGCGACCTCGTCCGCCTCTGGGCGTCTCTGCGCCTCTACACCATCTTGTGCGCGCTCGTCGCGACCGTCGTCTTCAAAGAGACGGCCGCCGAGATGTCGGTCTCGATGTGGCCGCCCTCAAGCCCCTTGGGCGCGTGGCTTGCGCGCCTGTTTCTCGCGCCGTGGAATCGTTGGGACGTGGAGTACTACGTTTTAATCGCGACCGAGGGGTACGGGCGCGACAACGGGACGGCCGCCTTTCACCCTCTGCTCGCGTGGCTCGCGTCGCCGCTCGCGTGGGCCGGAATAAGCCCCGTGCTCGCGCTGCTGCTCGTCAGTTCGGTCGCGTGCCTTCTGGCCTACATCGCTTTTGAAAGACTCGCGCTCGTCGACCAGACGGCGGAGACGGCGCGGACGAGCACGCTGCTTTTCGTCTTCTGGCCGACCTCCTACATCCTCCACGCGCCCTACACGGAATCGCTCTGGCTCGCGTGCGGCGTCGCGTGCCTTTTGTTTGCGCGGCAGGGGCGCTGGTGGCTCGCGGGCGCGGCGGGCGGACTCGCGGCGCTCACCAAACAGCAGGGAGTCATCTTAGCTCTGCCGCTCGCGTGGGAGTTGTGGGAGGCTTCGGGGCGCGACTGGCGGCGCGCGCTCGCGCTCTGGCGCAAGTGGCTCGCGCTCGCGCTCGTGCCCTTCGGACTTCTCGTCTGGATGGTCTTCCGGCAGATTGCGCTCGACGACTTCCGTCCCGACTTCAGCAGCTTTAACGCCTTCATCTACTCGACCATCATCTCGCCGAGCAGCAACAAGGTTGTCTGGGATCAGGGCTTCATGTGGCCTTGGAAGGCGGCGTGGCTGGGCTTGCGTTCGGCGTGGGAGTTGTGGCGGCTCGACCCTTGGATGTCGCTCGCGTTCGGGCTTCTGTTCGTCGCGGCCGCAGGCATTGCGTGGCGCGGGATGCGGACGAGTTACAAGCTGTTCGTGCTCGCCATCCTCGTCATCACCTTGAGCTATCACACGGGGATGAACAACACCTCGGGCGCTTACATCAGCCTGCCGCGCCACCTGATGCTCGCCTTCCCCGTCTTCATCGGACTCGGCGCGCGGACGGGCGTGCGCTGGCGGCCCTTCATCAAGTACGCCGGACTGCTCGGCTTCACGTTTCTACTCTTCGGCTACTTCTCGAAGTGGCTTTTGGCGTGACGCGGCGCGTCGTCGTTTAACTTTTAAGGGTTGAGGAGACGAGAGACGGCCGCCGAGACGACGAGCACGCCGGCGACGGCGAGCGCGACGCCCAACAGCGTGCCTCTCATCAAGCCGTCGCGCCCCGACCCGCCAGCTTCGTGAGCGGCGCGCGCGCGGCGTCTCCCGGCGAAGAGTCTCGCGAGGCCAGCGTAGACGAGCGTCATGCCGGCGGCGAACATGACGAGGATGCTTGCTTCCATGAACATCGGGGCGGAGTATATAACGCGCGGCCGGGTTTCTGTGAGGCAGAGTTTGTGAATCCGAGTTTGTGAGTCGGAGGCTTTGATGATTATCGAGCAGATTACGGTGACGGCGTTCGACCAGCACACGCGCGTCCTCGGTTGCGAGGAGACGCGGCGCGCCATCTGCGTCGATCCGGGCGACGACTCGGAATCAATCGTCGCGGCGATTGACGGGCGCGGACTTGAGCTTCAGGCCATCGCGCTCACGCACGCGCACCTCGACCACGTCGGCGGCGTCGCCGCGCTGAAAAAGCGAAAGCCCGACGCGCAAGTCATCCTCCACCGAGAGGACGAGCCGCTCTACGCGGCGCTGCCCGAGCAGCCCGCTTGGATAGGAGTGCCGCGCGCGCAGTGGGCGCGACTCGGATTCGAGTTCGACGAGCCGCCGCCGGTCGAAAAATATTGGGAGGACGGCGAGACTTACCGCGTCGGTCGTTTAGAGTTCCGAGTGCTTCACTGCCCCGGCCACACGCCGGGCCACGTCGTCCTCTTCGAGCCGACGGAAAGAAAGGTCTTCGTCGGCGACTGTCTGTTCGCGGGTTCAATCGGGCGGACTGACTTGCCGGGCGGCTCGACCGAGCAGTTGATGGATTCGCTTCTGAACAAAATCGTCCCGCTCGGCGACGACGTGGTGGTCTACTCCGGCCACGGCCCCGAGACGACCTTGGGGCGCGAGCGTCTCACGAACCCTTTTCTGACGGGCGGGTATCAGTTGGGCAGATATTTATGAGGGCGTGAATCGTCAATCGTGAATCGTAAATGGATTGACCGGCGCTCGACGTTGCGATTCGCAATCCGAGTAGAGAGCCTCTTAACCTCTATTCACGATTCACGATTTACAATTCACGATTTACGACTGACTGTCTTTGTGCAGTTGTTCGTTCTTGAGCGACTCCCAGAGTTCTTTCGCCTTGCCCTTGAGGTCGCCCGGCAGCGTGTCAACGGCGATGTCGTTGTCGGCGCAGAACCTACGCCAGAGCATGAAGCGCGCGTCGAACTGTCCCGTCTCGGCCGAAATCTCGTTCGGCGTCGCCTGTTTCTCCCGGCCCTTCTCGTCAGCCACTTTGCCTTCTCCTCGACTCTCGTGAATCTCGCCCCACGCGCGACGTTCCGTCCGGCGGCGCTCTCGCCCGCACAGTGTAGCAAGTTTTTCGTCAGGAGTTGACCGCCGCGCGGAGTGATGGCGGGAGGCAGACTGCGCGACCTTTTTCAGGTGGCTGCGCTCAGAAGAATTTGTCCGGTCGGCGCGGTGACGCCGCGTTCGGGTTCGAGCGTGACGGCGAACGTGCGGGCCGCGCGGCCGTCCGCAGGGACTTCGTCGCGGAGCGTGCCGCGCCCCTCGGCGTCGGTTTTAAAGAGCCTGCCCGGCACGGGGCGGCCAGAGGCGATGTACCAGATTTGATAAGCCTTGCCCTCGGGCGCGGGCGGCAGTCCCGAGGCGACGAGGACGGCGCGACCCGATGCGTCGTCGAAGGCGAGGCGCGCGCTCGCGCGTTGCGGCGCGTCCTTCGTCGCGGCGAGCGTGACGACGCGCGCGCCGGGCGCGGCGAGCACGTCGGCCAGCGCGCGCTCGCGCGCCGCCTCATCATTCGCCCGCGCGAGTTCTTCGCGCGACTCGTCCACCTCGCGCGAAAGGCGCGCCATCTCCTCGCGCATCGAGGCGTTTTCGCGCCAGAGCTTGAAGATGTCGAACGAGAGTATGGACAAGATGACGCCCGCCGCGATTGCGCCGTAGACGACCCACGAGCGGCGCGGCCCGCGTCGCGTGAAACGCTCGGGAGGCGGCGTCAGGACGCGACCCGAAGTGTCGCCGAGCGCGCGGCCGTTCGCGTCGTGCGCGCGACCATTCGTGTCGGGCGAGTGGCCGTTCGCGTCGGCGAGTTTGAGAGCGCGCGCGGAGTCGAGTATGCGCGCGCGGAGTTCTGCGGGCGGCGTGACGGGCGCGACCGTGTGCGCGAGCGAGGCGGCGACGCCTTCGAGTTCGTCGCGCTCGCGGCGGCACGCGGGGCAGGCGGCGAGGTGCGCGCCGAGCGCGCGTCGCGCGTCGTCGCCTAACGCGCCGAGCGCGTCGAGCGCGAGTGCCTCTTTGTTGTGCCCGTCGTCGGTCATCGAAAACAGTTCGTCAGAAGTTCGTCAGCGTCCCCTCGAACTGCCCGCGCAGAAGCTCGCGCAGGCGCATCATGCCCGTCCGCATGCGCGTCTTGACCGTCCCTAGGGGCTGGCCCAGACGCGCCGCGATCTCCGACTGCGAAAGTCCCTCGAAGTAAGCGAGCAGGAGAGCGCGCCTCTGCTCCTCGGGAATCTCCGCGAGCGCGCCGCGCACGACCTCGCCCTGCTCGGAGCGGAATGCGTCGGCGACGGCGTCGCCCACTGGCTCCGTCGTTTCGGCGAACGCCGCCTGCTCGGTGCGCGTGCGCGCGCCCGACGAGCGGAGACGGTCGATGGCGCGGCTGCGCGCGAGCGTGACGAGCCACGTGAAGGGCCGCCCGCGCGCCGAGTCAAACGACGGGGCGCGCTGCCAGACCTGCAAAAAGACCTCCTGCAAACAGTCCTCGGCCTCGGGCCGGTCTCTCAAGATACGGAGCAGGAGTCCGAAGAGGATGGAGCTGTAGCGGTCGTAGAGCGAGGCGAAGGCGGACTCGTCGCCGCGCGCCACCGCTTCGATGAGCGCCGCTTCTGCCGTGTCGGATTGTTCGCGTACAGGGGTCAAAGAGTGACGTAAGCCTCTCGGTCGGGTAAAAGTCAAAAAGGCCGCGCACTCATTCACTACGAAGAGGCGCGGCCCGTTAGATTCATCGGGGAGCACATAGCAGTCAGCAGTCAGCTTTCAGCTTTTGGTTCGGCTGATGGCTGACCGCTGAACGCTGTGTGCTTCCTTAAGCTACCGTGATTTTCTCGTCGAGGTAGACGTCCTGTATGGCGTTGAGTAGCCCGACGCCTTCGGGCATCGGGCGCTGAAACGCCTTGCGGCCCGAAATCAGCCCCATGCCGCCGCCGCGCTTGTTGATGACGGCGGTGCGGACGGCCTCGGCCAAGTCGCTCTGCCCCTTCGACTCGCCGCCCGAGTTGATGAGGCCGCAGCGACCCATGTAGCAGTTGGCGACCTGATAGCGGACGAGGTCAATCGGGTTGTCGCTCGTCAGGTCGGTGTAAATCTTCTTGTTCGTCTTGCCGTAGGACGACTCGATGTTCAAGGCGTTGTAGCCGCCGTTACGCTCGGGCAGCTTCTGCTTGATGATGTCGGCCTGAATCGTGACGCCGAGGTGATTGGCCTGCCCCGTCAAGTCGGCCGCCGTGTGCATGTCGCCCTCGGCGGTCTTAAACTTCGGGTTGCGCAGATAGCACCAGAGAATCGTCGCCATGCCGAGTTCGTGCGCGATTGAAAACGCCTCGGCGATTTCCGTGAGCTGGCGCGTCGATTCATCCGAGCCGAAGTAGACGGTCGCGCCGACGGCGACCGCGCCCATGTCGCGCGCCTGCTCGACCGCGCCGAAGAGCACTTGGTCGAACTTGTTCGGGTAGGTCAGAAGCTCGTTGTGGTTGACTTTGACGATGAAGGGAATCTTGTGCGCGTACTTGCGCGCGACCGAGCCGAGGACGCCGAAGGTCGAGGCGACGGCGTTGCAGCCTCCTTCAATCGCGAGTTTGACTATCTGCTCCGGGTCGAAGTAGAGCGGGTTCGGTGCGAAACTTGCGCCGGCCGAGTGCTCGATGCCTTGGTCGACGGGGAGGATTGAGAGGTAGCCCGTGCCCGAGAGGCGGCCCGAACTGAAGAGCGTCTGGAGCGAGCGCAAAACGGACGGGTTGCGGTCGGAGAGCGCCCACACGCGGTCGACGAAGTCGGGGCCGGGGACTTGAATCAGGTCGCGTGCGATTTTGGGCGCGTCGAAGTCGAGGAGCGCGCGCGCGTCCGCGCCCAAAAGCTCCTCGACGCTCTGACGGCCCGCAGCGGCGTCGCGCTTAAGTTCGGTAGCCATAAGGTTCTCTTATCCTCCTGTGTAAATACGTCGGCGAGCGGGTTTTAAGGGTCAAAGCGGAACGAAAATATAATACGTAAAAGGCGCGGGGATTTCCAGCGAGCGCACGGAAAGGAAGGCAAAAGTGAAGACGGGCGACACGCTACCTGTTTTCACTTTTGCCTTTTTACTTTTACCTTTTGCCTTAACTCTGCGCGAGCACTTCGTAGCTTTCGGGGGCGACGATGAGGAGGAGCGCGCCGCCTTCGGTGTAGATGTCGTTATGGACGCTCTCGGACATGGCGCAGTTAAAGTCGCCCGCGCTCAAGGTGAGGTCGCCCGAGCGCATGTCGCCTTCGAGGATGAGACACTGCTCGACGCCGTGGTGTCGGTGCGCGCGGATGCACGCGCCGGGACTCAGGCGGACGAGCGACGTGACGGTGTCGCGCTCGCGGTCGACGAACAAGACTTTGGCGAAGACGCCCGCGTCGGCCGTCTCGAACCATTCGCCCTCGTCCTTGCGGACGACGAGGAAGTCCGTCGCGCCCGTGAACTGCGGAGCGCGCGGCGCGCCTTCGTCCCCGCCGCCGTGCGTCTCGCGACGCGACTCGGCTTCTTCGGCCACGCGCGCCAAAAGCGTCTCGCGTGCGCGGGCCGGAGGCTCGACTTCGGGCGCGGCCAGCGCCAGCGCGGCGGCCGTCTCGCTCATCTCGCGCAACTCGGCCGCGCAAAGCTCGCAGCCCTCTTCGAGGTGCTCCTCGAACGAGCGCGCTTCGTGCTGACCGAGCGCGCCCAATGCGTAAAGCGCGGCCAACTCGCGCATGCCGTCTTCCGTCTCCGCGTGCATCAATCGTCGTCCCCCTCGTCCAAGTCTTTGAGCGACGCGCGCAGGCGCATCATACCGAGTCGCGTGCGCGTCTTGACCGTGCCCAACGGCTGCCCCGTCGCGGCGGCAATCTCGCTGTGACTCATTCCCCCGTAGTAGGCCAACTCGATGACCTCCCTCTGCTCGCGCGGCAACTCCGAGAGCGCCGCCCGCACGCGCGCGCCCAACTCGCGCGCGGCGACCTCCTCCTCGACGTCCGTGCCCGAACGAGCCTCGAACGTGCGCACGTCCAACTGCTCGGTGCGCTGCTGCTCGGCGCGGCCCGAGCGGAGGCGGTCGATGGCGCGGCTGCGCGCAATCGTCGTCAGCCACGCCAGAGGACTTCCGCGCGCGCCCGAGTAGCGTCCGGCCTGACGCCAGACCTGCGCGTAGACGTCGAGCAGAACCTCCTCGGCCGTCGCGGCGTCGCCGAGGACGCGCACCAACAGACCGTAGACGAGCCGCGAGGTCGCGTCGTAGAGAGACGCGAGCGCCTGCTGGTCGCCGCACGCGACCAGCGCGATCAACTCTGCCTGCCGTGCCTCGTGGGGGCCCGCCAAAGGCCCGGTGGAGTTGCGGGGCGAGACCATCGCCTCCCTCATCTGTGCCTACGAGATTGAACGGGCGCGCAGATTCACCGGCCCGCCGAGCAATCCGAACCTTCCGGTCGCCCGTAACTATACACCGAACAGGGGGGCGGCCCGTAGTCTCGGCCCGCCCGAATCGAAGACTCGAACGAAGAGGAGAAGAGAAGTCATGCGGAAGTTAAAGACGGGAGCGAAGGCTCTGGGGCTGGCGGCGGCGCTCGTCGCGGTGTCGCTCACAAACGCCCTCGCCGTGACGGCGACGGCGTCGGCGCAGGACTCCACGGCGGCGCAGGACACGACGACGACGATGGCGGCCGAGAAGTCGCTCTACGAACGGCTCGGCGGCGAGGCGGCCATCTCGGCCGTCGTCGACGACTTCGTCGCGCGCGTCGCGGCGGACGCGCGCATCAACATGAAGTTCGCGCGCAGTAACGTCGAGCGCGTCAAGTTTCATTTGAAGGAGCAGGTCTGCGCCGCGACCGGCGGCCCTTGCCAGTACACGGGCCTCTCGATGGGCGACGCGCACAAGAACATGAAGGTGACGGAGGGCGAGTTTAACGCGCTCGTCGAAGACCTCGTCGCGACGCTCGACAAGTTCAACGTCCCGGCGCGGGAGAAGGGCGAGCTTCTGTCGGCGCTCGGCGGGCTGAAGTCGCAGATCGTCGAAGTGGGCACGCAGGAGACGGGGACGCCGCTGCCCGCCGAGTTCAAACCGGCGAAGCCGCTCCCCAAGGGCAAGCTCGCGAAGGGGCCGTTCCCGAAGTCGAAGATGAAGTCGAAGACGAAGACGAACGGCTCAATGTAGCGGACGCGCGCGCAGTTCGTTTGCGTGTGCGCGCGCGAGTTCATTCGAGGAGTTAAAGAGATGAGAATCACGAAGGCCACGGTCGTCGCGCTCGCGCTGCTGGCGTTCTCGCTGGTCGCCGTCGTCGCGTCCTCGGGCACGGCCTCGCGGCTCGCCAGCGCGCAGACGGCGGCGTCGGTGCGGATACGCGACTTCAAGTTCGAGCCGCGCGAGCTGACGGTCAAGGCGGGGACGACCGTGACGTGGACGAACGAGGAGGGCAGCCACACGGTCACGTCGGACGAGGGCGCGTTCGCGTCGCCGACCTTGACGGCCGGTAAGACCTACGCGCGCAAGTTCACGCGGCCGGGCACCTATCGTTACCACTGCTCCTTCCACGGCAGCGCGGGCGGCGGCATGTCGGGCACGGTCGTCGTCACGCGCTAAGGCGCGAAGGCAAAAGTAAAAAGGCATAAAAGCAGTGACGAGTGACGAGTGACGAGTTAGCTTTCAGCCGTCAGCTTTCAGCACTCAGCCAAGACCCTTTTCGGAAGCTGACTGCTGACCGCTTGCTCGTCACTCGTCACTGTCCTTTTGCCTTTCTTCGCGGCCGTTCGCTACACTTGCTTGCGATGAGCGAACTTCGTGAGAGTCGTTGGGCCGTCATCAGCGAGCGCGGGTGCGAGGCCAAAAGTCTTCCTTACGCCGACGCCGCGCAACTCGTCGGCCGACTCCGCGCCGAGCGCGTGAGCGGCCTCTGCGTCGTCACGGACTTCGCCGCGAGCCGTCTCCAAAGGGCCACGTCCCCCGCGCCGAACGGCCAGCCCAAAACCAAAAAAGCTCCCGCCGCACGGCGTCGCCGCGCCGTCAAAACTTCCTGACAGACGCGCTGCCTTCAACCCTTAACCTTCAACCCTTCAAACGAAAGTCCGCGACGAGCGGCAGGTGGTCTGAGGCGACGAGCGACGTGAGGCTCTTGTGCAGGGAGAGTCGCACGAGTTCGAGCGACGGGTCGTGGTAGACGTGGTCGAGGTGGAGGATGGGCAGCGGGCCGGGGTAGGTGCGCCGGCGTCGCAGGTGTTGGCGCACGTCTGCGCTCTCAAGCTCTTCGGAGAGCAGGCGCGACGCCAAGCCCCGCGTCCACTCGTTGAAGTCGCCGACGACGACGCGCGCGCCCGTCAAATCATCGACGCGCAGGACGTCCGGGCCGACGAGCTTGCGCCCCTGATGGCGGCGCTCGATGAAGGCCGTCCCCAAGTGGACGTTGAAGACGTGGACGGGCAGGCGCGCGCCGTCCGGCAGCACGTCAACCCTGAGACAACCGCGCGGCTCCTGCCAGCGCCAAGTGATGTCGTAGTTGCACGAGCGGACGACGGGCAGGCGCGTGAGGGTGACGTTTCCGTATGCGCCGCCCTGATGCCGCCGCGTCTCGCCGATGTGGAAGCGGTAGCCGAGCTCTTCGGCGATGAAGCGCGCCTGATGCTGCTCGTGCTCTCGGTCTTCATGGCTCACGACCTCCTGCAAGGCGATGACGTCGGCGTCGAGCTCGCGCAGGACGGACGCGATGCGCGCGGGCCGCACGCGCCGGTCGAGGCCCTGACACTTATGCACGTTGTAGGTGACGATGCGCAGCGCGCCCTCTTTACTCATCGCCTCGTAATCCCCCTTGCACGCTACTGCTGACGCTCGAAAAGTCGCCCTAACTGTTCGTGAAGACGCTCGAAGAGCGAACGCCCGCGCCACTCGCCGTGCGTGACGGCGCGCGCGTCGGCGCGGTCGCGCGCGAAGTCTTTGGCGATGCGCGCGGCCAACTCCGGGTCGAAGACGGCGAGGTTCACCTCGTCGTTGAGTCCGAACGAGCGGTTGTCGAAGTTCGTCGAGCCGACGACCGACCAGACGCCGTCGACGACCAGAGTCTTGGCGTGCACCATCGCCGCCTGATATTCGTAAATCTTCGCGCCCGCCGCGAGCAAGTCGCCGTAGAGGCGGCGGCTCGTGCGGTAGGTGATGGTGTGGTCGGTCTTCGGGCCGGGCGTGATGATTTCAATCTCGACGCCGCGCTCGCGGATGGCGCGCACCATCTCTTGGCGCGCGCTCCAGTCGGGCAGGAAATAGGGCGTCGTAATCAGGACGCTCTTGCGGGCCGAGGCGAGGAGCGTCTGGTAGAGCATGCGCGCGTGTGTGGAGCGGCCGGCCGAGGGCGAGCTGTTGACGACGAGCGCGGAGGCGCGGCTCGTCGCCTCGCAGAAGGGGAAGAAGTCGCCGCCCGAAAGAATCTCGCCGGAGGATTCGAGCCAGTTCTCGGCGAACGTCCCCTGAAGACTTGCGACGGCGTCGCCCTCGACGCGGAACATCGTGTCGCGCCAGCGCGGGTGTCCTTTGCGCCCGACGAGCCAGTGGTCGGCGAAGCCCGAGCCGCCGACGAAGCCGACGCGGCCGTCGACGACAATCAGCTCGCGGTGCGTGCGGTTGTTGAAGCGCGCGATGGTCTTCCAGTTCGGCGGGTGATACCACCTGACGCGCCCGCCCGCGTCGGTCAGCTCCTTAAAATAACTGTTCCACGATGCGAAGCTCCCGACCCAGTCCAAGACGAGTCGCACTTCGACGCCCGCGCGCGCGCGCTCCGTCAGTACTTCGAGGAAGCGGCGCGTCACTTCGCCCTTCTGAAAGATGTAGGCTTCGAGGTTGATGCTCCGGCGCGCCTCGCGGAGCGCCTGCAACTCGGCCTCGTAATAGATTTCGCCGTTCGTCAGAACCTCGACGTGCGTGCAGGAGTTGACCTTCGAGTCGGTGAGTGCTTCGAGGATGCGCAGGAAGTCCGGCGAGTCGAGCGAGGCCGGCGGCGCGGCCGAGATTTTGTAGGCGAGGCCCGGCTCGAAGAGCGCGAGGAAGAGCAGGAAGCCGAGGACGAAGATCGAGATGGTGGCGGCGACCGTGAACCAGCTTATCTCCACTTTGACCTTCGCGTCCTCCGTTCGCAGAGTTTATCACGCGCAAGGGCCGACGGTGCGCGCTTCTTCCGCGCCCGCGTACTTAGCGCGGACGCGCGCCGAGCGTTCGGCCACGTCCAAGGCTTCGAGGATTTTGAGTCGCAGGTCGGGGTCGAGCCGCGACTCGCGCCGCAGGAACTCCGCGACCACGCCCACGGCCTCCGCGCCGCACTGCGAGCCGACGAAGGCCGCGAGCCACACGTTGACGAAGAAGATTTTGCGCGTCTGCTTGAGGCGCGGAAGCTCTCGGAGCGCGCGTTCGAGAAAGGGGAGCGTGAGCGCCTCTTGTCCCGGCGAGTTGAAGGGCAGAAGCGCCGCCTCTATCCAGCTCTCGTGCAGACGCGCGTCCTCGGTGAAGGCTTTGAAATACTCGCGCTTCAACGCGGCGTCGGGCGCGGCCGCGCGCGCGGCGAAGGCGTAGCGGCGCGCGTCGTCGGACGTGTCGCGCGCCGCTTCGTCCGCGAGTAGCTGTGCGGCGCGCACGTCGGCGGCGGCCGTGAGCGCGCGCAGAATCTCGAAGCGGTCGCGCGCGCGCAAGGTCGCGCCGGGGATTTGGGCTTCGCCGCCGAGTAGTCGCGCCAAGTCGTCCAAAGCCTCGACGGTCGTCGCGATATCGCGGAAGGCGCGCAGGTTTGTAAGACGCAGGCCGAGCGTCTCGGCGTTGAACATCCCTTCGCGCAGGACGGATTCGAGTCGCGGGGCGACGCCGCTCCGCTGCGCGTCGGAGAGGTAGCGCGTGAAGGCCGTCACGACGCGCGCCAGCAGGGCTTGCAGCGTCACCTCTTCGACGAGGCGCGGCGCGACCTGTGCGACTAACTCGACGTAGCGAAGCGGCGCGACTTCGGCGCGGCGCACGTGCTCCCACAGAGAGCCGAGCAGGAGCGTGCTCGTGAAATCGTCGCCCAGCCGTTCGGGACTGGCGACGACGCGCGCGCGGCTCTCTTCGTCGAGCAGGAAGAGTCCGTAGCCGTAGTCGTTCGAGTTGGCGAAGACGAGCTCGACGCGCGGTTCTTCACTCGCTTCGTCGCGCGGTTCTTCATTCACCATATCGCGCGCTTCTTCGTTCGCGTGCCCGTCGATTCGCACGCGCGCCTCGCGCCCTTCGAGTAGAACGTCCTGCGTCCGCGCCGAGCCGTCCGCAAAGCGCGTCAGCACTTCGAGACGCATCGGCCACACGCCGCCCTCTCCGAGCGCGTCCCGTTGCTCGACGCGGAAGGCGAGTGCGTCGCCTTCGTCGCGCGCGACGCTGACGACCGCGAGGCCGCGACGTTTGACCCACACATCGGCCCAAGCCTTCAGGTCGCGCCCCGACGCGCTCTCGAAGGCGCGCACCAAGTCGGCCCACTCGGCCGAAGCGTAGGCGTGCTCGGCCAGAAGCATTTGGACGGCGCTTTGAAACACTTCGCGCCCCAAGTAGAACTCGGCCTGCCGCAAAAGCGACGGCGCTTTGCGGTAGACGATGTTGCCGTAGGCCGACTTCGCCGCCGAGAGGTTCGGAATCTCCTGTCGGACGGGCGTCGTGCCGCGCGAGGCGTCGGTCAGGTAGGCGAGCGGCTTCGTGCGCGCGTGAAAACTCTTCCAAGCGTCGAGCCGGGGCACGACCGACTCAAGCGCCTTGTAGGCCATGAAGGTCGCGAAACCCTCTTTGAGCCAGAGGTCGTCGAACCAGCGCATCGTGACGAGGTCGCCGAACCACTGGTGCGCGGCCTCGTGGAGGATGACCTCGGCGCGGTCGAGCGTGTCGTTCTCGGTCGGGTCGGCGGCGAAGAGCAACGTCTCCTCGCGCAGGAAGGTCGCGCCCGCGTGCTCCATGCCCCGGTAGGCGAACTCGGGCAGCACGACGAGGTCGTATTTCGAGAAGGGAAACTCGCGCGCGAAGTAACGCTCGAAGAAGATGAGACACTCGCGGTTGAGCCGGAGGATTTCGTCGGCCTCGGCGCTCGCGCGCTCCACTTGCGAGCGACGGACGAAGAGGCGCGTCGCGTGCGGCGAATGGGCGTCCGCGAACACGTCGAACGGGCCGGCGGCGAAGGCGAAGAGGTAGGTGCTGATGGGTTCGGTCTCGCGGAAGGTCGTCAGCCGAAGCGTCTCGCCCGTCACTTCGCCTGTGACTTCGCCCGTCACTTCGTCCGTCACTTCGTCCGCCACTTTGTCGGCCGTCGTGTCGAGAGTCTCTTCGCTCGCGGGGGCGGTGTTTGAGACGATTGTCCAAGCGGCGGGCGCGGCGACCGAAAGACGGAAGCGCGCTTTGAGGTCGGGCTGGTCGAAGCAGGGAAAGACGGTGCTCGCGTCCGAGGGGACGAGCAACGTGTAGACGTACTCCGCGCCGTCCTCGCCGTCCGTGTAGCGCGTGACGGCGTCGCTCGCGGACGCGGAGACGGGCGACTCGAAAAAGAGCTGGACGACGTTTTCGCCCGCGCGCAGATAAGACGCGGGGACGATGATGTGCTCATTGACGAAGCGCGCGTCCGCGACGGCGACGCCGTTGGCGCGCAAGTGTGAGACGCGCGACTCGGCGTTCACCATACCTTCGCGCACGCGCCAGTCGAGGACGAGGTCGTCGTCTCGCGCGTCGAGCGTGACGGAGACTTTTAGAGAGCCTCGCAGCAACGTCGCGCCCGGCGCGAGCGCGACGCGAAGCTCGTAGCGCACGTCGCGGTAGTGCGCGGCGCGGTGTCGCGCCAGCGCGCGCCCGACGCCCGCTTCGAGCCATTCGTCTCTCATCCGTGACGCTGTGTGCGGCGGGGAGTTGTTCAGGCGACGGCCTCCGTGCCGGCGGGCGCGAACCAGCCGGGCAGGAGTCGTTCGACGAGCGACATCAGGGCGGAGAAGTCGAGCGGCTTGGCGACGTACTCGTTGCAGCCGACGGCGCGCGCGGCGGCGCGGAACTCGGCCGTGTCGTAGGCCGTGACGGCGACGACGGGGACGGCGCGCGTCTCGGGCTGCTCGCGCAGCCGCAAGGTGGCCGTGAAGCCGTCGAGCACGGGCATGTTCAAATCCATCAGGACGAGGTGCGGTCGCAGTTCGCGCGCGCGCTCGATGGCCTCGCGCCCGTCCGAAGCCTCGACGACGCGGCAGCCGCCGCGCTCAAGGAAGCGCCGCATCACCGCGCGCGTGTCCTCGAAGTCTTCGACCACCAACACGAGGGGGCCGTCTGCGTCTCTCTGCGACATCACTTCGCCCGCGTCAACCTTTCGTGCCGCGCCGCGCGTCGCGGGTCGGCGAGGGTGTCAAACAGTATACAGAACTCGCTGCGGAGAAACACACAAAGCGTCCCTTTTTCCAAACGACGACGCCGCACCCGCGTTAAACGACGCGG
>DASUNL010000323.1:0-3939 GCA_036277175.1 Pyrinomonadaceae bacterium
CGCGCGCACGGGGCACGCGGCGCGTCACCGCACGGGGATGGACGCGCGGGGTCGGCGCGAGTCGGTCGAGGGAGTCTTCGCGGTCACGCGCCCGCGTCTCGTCTCGGGTGAGAGCATCCTGCTCGTCGACGACGTGCTGACGACCGGCGCGACCGTCTCGGCGTGCGCGTCGGCGCTTCGGTCGGCAGGCGCGCGCGAAGTCTTGGTCCTGACGATCGCTCGCGCGTAACGCCGAACGGCCGCTCGCGCCTGAGCAAGACCTTCGGTATCATGCCCGCATGAGAACATTCTATCCGCCCATCGAGCCTTACGATCAGGGGATGCTGCGCGTCTCGCCCGTCCACGAGCTTTATTACGAGCAGTGCGGAAACCCCGAAGGGCTGCCCGTGGTCTTCCTCCACGGCGGCCCCGGCGGCGGCATCGTCCCCGACTACCGGCGCTTCTTCGACCCCACGGCCTATCGCGTCGTCCTCTTCGACCAGCGCGGCTCGGGACGCAGCACGCCGCACGCGAGCCTCGAAGAGAACACGACGTGGCACTTGGTCGAAGACATCGAGCGCCTGCGCGAGCACCTCGGCATCGACCGCTGGGTCGTCTTCGGCGGCTCGTGGGGGAGCACCTTGTCGCTCGCCTACGCGCAGACGCACCCGTCGCGCGCACGCGCGCTCGTCTTGCGCGGAATCTTTTTGTGTCGGCCGAAGGAGATACGCTGGTTCTATCAGGAGGGCGCGAGCGCCATCTTCCCGGACGTGTGGGACGAGTACGCGCGCGTCATTCCGGAAGACGAGCGCGGAGACTTTCTGACGGCCTACCACCGGCGTCTGACGAGCGACGACGAGGCCGTGCGGCTCGAAGCGGCGCGCGCGTGGAGCGTGTGGGAGGGGAGCACCTCGAAGCTCTACCCCGACCCGCACCTCATCGAGCACTTCGGCGAGGCGCACTTGGCCCTCTCGCTCGCGCGCATCGAATGCCACTACTTCATGAACAACGCCTTCTTCGACACGGACAACTACCTCATCGAGAACGTCGGAAAGATTCGTGACATCCCGGCCGTCATCGTGCAGGGGCGCTACGACGTCGTCTGCCCGGCGATGAGCGCGTGGGAGTTGCACCGCGCTTGGCCCGAGGCCGAGCTGCGCATCATCCCGGACGCCGGACACTCGGCCACCGAGCCGGGCATCGTCAGCGCCTTAGTCGAAGCGACCGACCGCTTCAAAGAAGGCAAAAGGTAAAAGGCAAAGGTAAAAGTAAAAAGGCAAAAGTGAAGAGGCCGCGTGCCTTTTCACTTTTGCCTTTTACCTTTCGCCTTCCGCCTGCTTTTAGAGCAGGCGAATGAGTGCCCACATCGTGAGGACGTGGAGCGCCCAGATGGCGAGGGCGAAGGGGATTTGAAACTTGATGACGCCGTACTGGTCGCGCATGTTCAGGAGCGCGGTCGGGACGATGTTGAAGTTGGCGGCCATCGGCGTCATCAGCGTGCCGGTCGAGCCTGCGGTCAGCGTGATGATGGCGGCCATCGCCGGGTCGACGCCGAAGGGCCGGATGATGAGCGGCACGAGCACTCCGGCCGCGATGACCGGAAACGCGGCGAACGAGTTGCCCATCACCATCGTGAACAGAGACATCCCCAGACAATTCGCCGCGACGAGCAGGAAGAGATTCCCTTCGGGGATGATGCCCTGAATGCCCGCCGCGACGAGGTCGCCCACGCGGCTCGCCGTAAAGATGATGCCGAGCGAGGCGAGCAGTTGCGGCAGGATGATGACCGCCCCCATCGAGTCGTTGAGCCTGCGCCCCTCGCGGAAAGCCTCGCCCGCGCTCCCCTTCGTTAAAGCGACCCCGGCCAGCATCGCGACGACGCCGCCTAGGCCGAGGCCGACGAGCGCGCCGCGATTGGCGTCCGCGCCGAGCGCGCGGAAGACGAGGGCCAGCGCGAAGGTGACGGCCGGGATGAGTAGCACGGGGAGAAAAATACGGTTGCCGAGCGTGCGCTCTTTCTGTTCGACCTGACCCGTCTTCGTCGTCTCGTCCGACGCGCCGCGATGGCCGACGCGCCCCGCGCCGTCGAGCACGACCATCAAAAGCACGAGCGCGCCCGTCAGCCAGTGCGGAAGTAAACTCCCCGTGATGAAGATGAGGCCGAGGATGAACCAGAAGAGCGCGCTCCCGCGTCGTCGCGAGTGGTGGCGGTCACGAAGGTTGAGCCACGCGAAGACCCAGAGCACAAGCCCCGTCAAAACGTAGACGGTGTCGAGACTGAAGACGGCGTTAAAGACTGTCGAGAGAGTGTTCATTCGCCCGCGCCCTCCCGCAGCTCGCCGAACGTGCGACGCTGCGCGCGGTCGAGGAGGTGAAACTGAAGCGCGGCGATGACGATTGAGTAGACGACGATGGGGACGGTGAAGAGGACGAGCCGCCAGACGCTCACCTCGTAGCCGAGTCCCTTCATCGTGCCGTAGACGAGCAGGATGCCCGCCTGCACGGGCGAGAGGTTCTGCCCGTAGAAGTTCCCGTAGTTCTCGCTCGCCGCGTCGGCAGCCTTGATGCGCTCGACCTCGCGGACGGGTAGCTTCTCAACGTCCGTGACGCCCGCCTCGGCCTCGGCCGCGCCGAGACTCATCGGGAAGACGAGCGGGCGGACGAACGCCGGGTGGCCGAGCAGACGAATCCCTAGCGCGCCCATCGTCACGCGAAAGAGTTGATAGACGACGAGGAGTCGCCCGACCGTCGCCGCCGAGATGCGCCGGATGAGTCGCGCCGACTGCTCCTGCAACCCGTAACGCTCGGCCAGTCCGACGGCCGGAAGCGTGATGATGAAGAGCGTCATCAAACGGTTCTCGGTGAAGGCGCGGCCGAGCATGTTGACGATGCCCTCCTGCCCCTCGCGCGTCAGGTAAGGTAGTCCGCTCACTACGCCTTCGCTTGAGAGAAGAGGCAGCCCTGCTATCAGCCCCGTCACGACTCCGGCCGTCACCACGACGAGCGTCGGCCGCAACCTGAGCGCGAGGCCCGCGACGACGATGACGATGCCGGCGAGCTTGAACAGTTCCGTGAGTTCCAATACGACCTCCGCAAACTCATATCAGTGCTGCACGCGCGCCCTAGCGCCAGTTGCCGATGAGTATGAACGGCGCCCAGAAGTAAGGGTGCGAGAAGGGCGCGGCCTCGCTCTGCGTGTAGGGCTTCCAGTGCGGGCGGCTGTTCGTGGCCGCAGAGCTGACATCACGTCGCTTCAGGTCGACCGCCGACGGCCGCACCTCGCCGCGCAGCAGGGCCATCTGCGCCGTCCGCATCGCCTCGGCCTTCGAGCGGCCGCGCGTGGCGGCCCACGACCCGTAGAACTGCTCCATGAAGATGCGCGTGCTCGCGTCGGCCACCGGCCAGAGCGTCGCCATGACGGCCTTCGCGCCGCGCTGCTGCGCCAGCGCGCCGAAGCTCTCGACCTCCGAGCCGTCCGCGCCGACGCCCGTCGCCGTGTCGCAGGCCGAGAGCGTCAACAGCTCGACGCCGTCGAACTTGAGCCTTGAGTTGTTCTTGACCTCGAAGAGCGTCAGCTCGCGCGCCGGGCCGCCGCCGAGCAGCAGGTAAGATTGCGTGAGGTCGCCGGGCCGGAACTTGAAGTGGCTGGCGATGTGGACGAGGGAGTAGCCGCCGAGCGAATCCTCCATCTCCTTCAATGTGAACTCGCCGTCGCGCAGCATCTTCGCCGGGGGGAGCACGGTTGCGCGTCGCCGAGCGCGCGGCGAGCGCGCCGCCTGTACGCCGGCCGCGCGCTCGGCGACGCGCACGACGGCGCGTAGCTCGTCGGGCACGGCGTCGAGTCGGGGGAAGTCGCCGAACGGCTCGGAGACCCCGAGGGCGAGGGCGCGCCAGTTGGGCTCGACTTTTTCGGAGAGGCGGTCGCGGCTCGCCAGCGTGATGACGACGTTCTTGTAAAGC
>DASUNL010000324.1:0-4181 GCA_036277175.1 Pyrinomonadaceae bacterium
CGTGCGCGCGCTCGACCTCTTCGGCCTGCTCGAACGCTTCCGGGGCGGCGTCTTCGACGACCCCTCGATTGCCGTCCGCCGCGTGCTTCAGACCGGCGACCCGTACGAGCGCGAGCTTCCCTTCCCCGACCGCAACGAGACGCTTGAGCTGCGCATCGCCCTACTCACCGGGAGCGCGGGCGAGCCGCTCTGCTTGGCCGTCCGCGTGCGCGACGTGACGCGCATGAAGGAGTACGAGAAACTCAAGAGCGACATGATTTCTCTCATGTCGCACGAGTTGCGAACGCCCATCACGAGCATCAACGGCTTCGCCGAATTGCTCGCCTCCGACGACAGCTTGCCCGAATCCGCGCGCGAGTTCCTGCAAATCATCCACGCCGAATCGCAGCGACTCACGCGCATGATTAACACCTTCCTGTCGGTGACGAAGCTCGAACAGAAGGACAGGCAGGAGGTCTTGAAGATTCCCCTGATACTCGACGACGTGGTGCGCGAGACGGTGGCGTGCATGCAGCCGGTCGCGAAGCGCAAGCGCATCCGTCTGGTGGAGTCCGGGAGCGTGAAGCTTCCGCCCGTCGCGGCCGACCGCGCGCTCATCACGCAGGCCGTCTTCAACCTCGTCGAGAACGCCATCAAGTACAGCCCCGAGCGGACGACCGTCACGCTCTCGACGGCGCTCGAAGCCGACGCCGTGCGCGTCGTCGTCGAAGACCGAGGCTACGGCGTGCCGCCCGAAGCGGTCGACCGCGTGTGGGAGAAGTTCTACCGCGTCGCGCGCGACGGCCACGACAAGGAGGAGGAGTCGACGGGCTTGGGCCTCGCCTTCGTCCGCGAGGTCGTCGAGCAGCACGGCGGCGAGGTCGCACTCGAATCCGAAGTCGGCCGCGGCTCGCGCTTCAGCTTCACCCTGCCGAGACTGTAAAGAGCGTTCAGCGTTCAGCGTTCAGCACTCAGCCCACGGCATCCGCCGCGACCCCGGCGGCAGCCGCGAATCAACACAAGCTCTCGTCCGTTCTTTAAAAGCTGAATGCTGAATGCTGAACGCTGAACGCTTCCCCGTCACTGCTTGTTGAGTTTTCCCCGGCAGGTGGCCGCGCGGCAGCGGCAGCGTTTGCGGTCGGAGTGGTAGGTGGTGACGTAGTCCATCGTTATCTCTTCGCCGGGTTGGATGTCGCGCAGGGCCATGAAGAGGATGTGGCCGCGCGTCACTCTCATGTAGCTGTTCGGCTCGCAGCAGTGGTTGATGTAGTGCGTGCCGTTGCCGCCGCGCGCGCCGTCGAGGTAGGTGCGCGCGTCGACGTAGACGACGCGGTGCTTGCGCCGCCGTTTCATTCGCCGCGCGGCCTCGCGGCGCGTGATGCGCTCGCCCGCGTACTCGGCGATTTTGCGCCCCTTCGGGAAGAAGGCGGTCGCGAAGCAGCCGCGCCCGTCGATGGGCGACTCTCTGACGGCGAGTCCGTGGGCGAGCCGAAGTCTCATCATCAAGCGAGGTCAAAGAGAATGAGGGTCGAAGGCTCGGAGGCGCGTATGTTGAGCGCGCCCTCTTCACTCACGGCCGCGCCGTCGCCCGCCGAGAGCGCGACGCCGTTGACTTCAATCGCTCCTTCAGCGACCTGCACCCAAGCGTGCCGCCCGTCTTTCAGTTGGTGCGCGACTTCCGCTCCCGCCGAGAGCTTGGCGTCGTAGACCTCCGCGTCCTGATGAATCTTGAGCGCGCCGTCGCGCGAGTCGCGCGAGACGACGAGGCGCAGTTTGTCGCGCCTCGCCTCTTCAGGAAAGGCGCGCTGCTCGTAGCCCGGCTCTAACCCTTGTCGTTCGGGCAGCAGCCAGATTTGCAGGAAGTGCGACTCCTCGTCGCGCGATGCGTTGAACTCGCTGTGCGCGATGCCCGTTCCCGCGCTCATGCGCTGCACCTCGCCGGGGTAGAGGACGGCCGCCGCGCCCGTCGAGTCCTTGTGCGCGAGTCCGCCGCGCAGGACGTAAGTGATAATCTCCATGTCGCGGTGCGAGTGCTCGGGGAAGCCCGCGCCCGCCGCGACGAAGTCCTCGTTGATGACGCGCAGAGTGCGGAAGCCCATCTGCCGGGGGTCGTAATACTGGTTGAATGAAAACGTGTGGCGGCTGTCGAGCCACGAAGTCTTAGTCGCGCCACGCTCCTGCGCGCGTCTGACGGTAATCATCTCTCGTTCACCCTCCCTTGAAAAATTTTTCCGCCGCCGCGAGCCGTAAGTTTACGACAGGCGACGGCGGATGATGAAGTCGGCGTTTTCGCGCGCGGCTTACTTGAGACGGAAGCTGCGCGCGATGGCGTCGGTCTGGTTGCGTATGCGCTGCAACTTCTCGCGCTGGCCCGTGAAGTTGAGCGTGTAGACGGTGCGGCCGTCGGCCTGTAGGTAGTAGACGCGGCCCGCCATCTGCTTGCCGCCGCTCGTGTACTCGTAGCCGAATGTGACGCCTTCGAGTCGCCCGGCGAAACGCTCCTCCTTGCCGCCGACGTAGCCGGTGATGATGCGCAGCTTGAAGTCGCGCTCGCGGTCGAGGACGTCGGCCGGAGTCTGCCCCTGCTCGACGACCTCACGGCGAATCTTCAGGTAGCCGTCCGAACGCTCGCCGTAGATGAAATCGACGTGCTGGTGTGCGCCGTCGGCGCGCGCCGTGGGCTTCCACGTCGTGTTCGGAAGCTCCAAGGTGTACTCGACCTCGTCGTCGGAGAAGACGTGTTGCGCCCGCGCGTCCGCACCGACGAAGAGGAGCGCCACCGCGCAGGCGATGAAGAATTTTGTGCTTCTCATAACTTAGGGAGTTCCGCCGCTAGAGCGGCCTTCGGCGACCCGGTTTTGCGAGAGTTTTCAAGGGTTTTCAGCGACCCGAAAAGTTTACCGCGCGTCCCGTTTGAACGACAATCAGATGCGCGGCCCGCCGCCCGGTGTTGCCTTAAGACGAAGCCCCGGCCGTCGCGCCGGAGGCGGGCCGGGACGTTCCCGGCAGAGCGAACGAATTAGCGGAGCGAACGAATCAGAGTCCGGCCTCGTCGAGCGCGGCGCGCTGCGCGGCGAAGAGTTCGGCGAGTCCCACCTCGGCGAGCGCGACCAGCTCGTCCATCTGCGCGCGCGTGAACGGCGCGCCCTCGGCCGTCCCCTGCAACTCGATGAAGCGCCCGTCGCCCGTCCCGACGACGTTCATGTCCACCTCCGCGCGCGAGTCCTCGTCATACTTTAAGTCCAACATCGCGACGCCGCCGACGAGGCCGACGCTGACGGCGGCGACTTCGCCCGTGAGCACCGAACGAGTCAGGCTGCGCGTGCCGGCGAGTCGGCGGAAGGCTAGGGCGAGCGCGACGTAAGCGCCGGTGATGGCGGCGGTGCGCGTGCCGCCGTCGGCCTGAAGCACGTCGCAGTCAATCGCGATGGTACGCTCGCCGAGCGCCGAGAGGTTCGCGACGGCGCGAAGTGAGCGGCCGATGAGACGCTGGATTTCGTGCGTGCGCCCCGAAGGGCCGCCGCGCCCCGTCTCGCGCTGCGTGCGCTGCTCGGTGGCGCGCGGCAGCATCGCGTACTCGGCCGTGAGCCAGCCCTGTCCGGTGTTTCGACGGAAGGGCGGGACGCGCTCTTCGAGGCTCGCCGTGCAGATGACGCGCGTCGCGCCCATCTCGATGAGAGCCGAGCCTTCGGCGTTCGGCATGAAGTGTGGAGTGATGCGGACTGTCCGCAGCTCGTCGGCGCGCCGCCCGTCGGTGCGCGTTGGTTTGGCTGCCTTCGTGGTCGAATCCATTCTGCTTCAGCTCGCGGACGGATTTGAAGTGCCGCCTTCAGGCCGTCTTCAACTCGTCGTGCCCCCAGACCTCGACGGCTTCGAGGACGCGCGGCGCGCTGCCCAGAAACCTCTCGGCCACGCGCGCGAAACGCTCCTCGGCGTCCGTCACGTAGAAATGATCCATGTCGTCGCCGAGCGCGCGCGACGCGCGCGACGCGCCCGCGCGACGCAACTCTTCCTCGTCTAGTAACGCCGCGACCGACTCGGCCGCCGCCTCGCCCGAGTCGATGAGTCGGACGTCTTCGCCCACCGCCTCCTGAATCACGCGGCGCAGAATCGGGTAGTGCGTGCAGCCGAGGACGAGCGCGCCGACGCGACCGCCCGCAAGGTCTTTCAAGTACTCGGCGGCGACCGAGCGCGCCACGTCC
>DASUNL010000325.1:0-5418 GCA_036277175.1 Pyrinomonadaceae bacterium
GAGTAGAACCTGCGGCCAGCGTCGGACGGCGACGAGGTAGAGCGTCGCGTAAGCCCCGCTGAAGACGAGCATCTGCCCGAAGTCCTTGAGCGCGAAGAATGGTATGAAGGGGATGGCCGCCATGACGACGAGCGGCACGACGTTGCGCGCGCGCGGCAAGCCCCAATAGGTCTGCGTCAACTCGCGGTAGTGCGCGGTCAGAATCCCGGCGAAGCCGAGGAGGAAGGGAATCTTCGACGGCTCCCAAGGTGTCATGTTGCCGAGCGCCTTGCCCGCGCTGGAGCTGGCGACGGCAATCCCCAAGGGGACGAGCGTGATTAAGACGATGATGAAGCTGTTGCGCTGCACCCAAGAGAGGAAGTCGTCGCGCATGCAGAACCAGAAGGCGACGGCGCAGGCGATGAAAGAGATGATGGGAATCCACGTCGCGCCGGAGGTGAGCGCGTCGGCGACCGTGTAGTCGGATCGCCGCGCTTCTTGCGCCTGCTGCAAGGCGTCGTTGGGGTTAAAGTCGGCGGGCAGGCCCATCAGCTTCTTCTTGTCGGCGTCGTAGTACTGTCCGATGTAGCGCAGGCGAAGGGTCTGCGTCTTCTCGGCGCGCGCCTCGGCCTTGCGCCGCGAGCCGTATTCGGGGTCGCTGTAGAGGCGGTACTGGACGAGCGTGCCGACGGAGAACAGAAGTATCGCCGTCGTGAACAGAACCCAGTTACCGGCGAACCTCTGCGCGCGCGAGAGCCAGAAGAGGAGCACGATGATGGGTATATAGAGCGCGAGGTCGCGGCCTGCCTGCACGAGCGAAGGCTCGTAGCCGCGCAGGAGCGCCGCCTTGTAGACGGCGACGTAGCCCACGACCTCAAACGCGATGATGAGAATCAGGACGAGTAGATGTGACGACGCTCGGTTTTTCATAAAAGCTAACGGTCAAGAGTTCGGAGTCTTGTCCGGAGTCAAAACAGAAGACTTGTCTTCGACCGTCTTTTGTCTTTCAACTCAGGACTTCGGACTCAGGACCCAAGACTCCCCTCGTTCATTGTCTCGCCGCTTGCGGGGGGCGATTCGCGCGCGGACGGTTTGAGGCCGGGGGCGTCGCGTTGTTGCGCGGGCCGGGCGAAGGCCGCGCGCCGGGGGAGGGGCGTGTCTGCGGCGCGGCGGGCGCGCCCGTCGTCGGCGCGGGCGCGGCCTGCGGCACTCCGCCGAGTAGACCCAACTCACGCGCCTTTAAGACAAGCGCGGCGGCGACCGGAGCGGCGGCGCGCGAGCCGTAGCCGCCGCCCTCGATGATGACGGCCATCGCCAGTTGCGGATTCTGGAGCGGCGCGATGCAGAGAAACCAACTGTCGATGCGCGGCTCGGGGTCGAGCACAATCTGCTCGTACTCGCGTATGACGTTGCCGCGCCGGTCGCGCTCAACCTTCTTCACGGTCTTAATCTCGCCCGTCTTCGGGTCGTACTGCGGCACGTCCTTCTGCGCCGTTCCAGTTTTGCCGCCCGTGATGACCCCGGCCGCGTTGACGGGCGCGAAGACTCCGCGCGCCGTGCCCGACCCGCCGCCCGTCACCAAGCCCATGATCTGACGCATCTGCGCCGCCTTCTCGCGCGAGACGACGTTATGGTAGACGGCGGGCGGGAGGTCGTATTCGATTTTGAGCTTCATCACGTTGCCGTCGAGGTTCGCGATGGCCGAGGCCGCGAGCGCCATCTGCACGGGCGTCATCTGTCCGGCGTAGCCTTGGCCGTAGCCTTCGAGCGCGAGGTCGAAGTCGCGCATGTTGGGGGCCGTGACCATCGTCGACTGACTCGGCGCGAGCGCGCGCGCCACGCTCGGGCGCGAGGCGTTCCAGATGTCGGTCTGCCGTATGGCGACGCGCGCCGCTTCGGCCGAGTGTTTCGCGCCGATGCCGAGGAGCTTCGCCGCCTCCTCCATCTTCGCCGGGCCGAGCTTGACGGCGAGCTGCGCGAAATACTGGTTGCAGGAGACCTCGTAGGCCGTGTCCATCCCGATGTTGCCGTGTACTTCGCCGGGGCCTTGGTCGTCGAAGATGGGTTTCGCGCCGCGCCCCGCGACGTAGCCGTTGCCGCTGCACGTCAGCTTCGTGTCCTGCATGTTGGCGTGGTAGGCGGCGAGCATCGTGACGGTCTTAAAGGTCGAGCCGGGGATGTAGTAGGAGCGCAGCGCGCGATTGACGAGCGGCTGGTCGCGCTTGTTCGTGTCGAGGCGAATCCAAGTCTCCTCGTTCTGCGCTTCGAGCAGACTGTAAGAGGGGTTGCTGTACATGGCGAGTATCTCGCCGGTCTGCGGGTTGAGGATGACGACCGCGCCGTGGCGGTCGCGCAACTGTTCGACGGCCGCCTTCTGCAACTCCGAGTCGATGGTCAAACGCACGTCGAGGTTTCCGGGCTGCTTCACGTCGCGCTCCAAGACGACGTCGAGCGCCTCGGGCGCGGCCCCGCTGTCGATGCCGAAGAGCGCGCGTTCGAGTCCGGGGTCGCCGCGGTCGGTGCCGAAGAGTTGCGCCATCTCGACGGGCATCGTGTACTCGCGCTGGATTTGTCCGTTCGGCGCGCGGTGATAGAGCGCGAGCGCCTTCTCAAGACTTCCGGAGCGGTCGAGTATCCAGCCGCGCAAGGTTGACTCTTGGAGGCGACGGTTGCGCAGGTCTTTGTAACTGAGTTCCTGAAAACGCTCGTTCTTCTCCTCGGCGTACTGCGCCCAGTAGACGTGGAAGCCGAAGACGACGCACGCGAGCAGGATGAAGACGACGCGGAGCGCGCGTAAGCCCCGATTGGTCGAGGTCGCGCCGATGCGCTTGCGCACTTCTTCGGGCAGGTCGGCCGGGGCGATGCCCGCGAGCGCCGAGCGGCGTTTGCGCGCGCGCCGGATGAGCGCGATGATGAGCAGCAAGGCGACGAACCCCAGCCCGCCCACGTAAATCAGACTCAGCAGCGCCGGCTGCCTCTCGGGCATTGCTTCAAGTAAAAACATATTTCACCAGTGACGAGTGACCATTGACGAGTGACGAGTTAGCGGTCAGCGTTCAGCACTCAGCTAAAGCCCTTTCGGAGGCTGACTGCTGAACGCTTGCCTGTCACTCGTCACTGCCTTGTAAATCTGACCTCGACGTCGCCGAAGCCGACGACGTCGCCCTCTTCTATCTGGCGCGCCTCGCCGTAGGAGATGCGCCGGCCGTTGATGAACGTCCCGTTGGTCGAGCCTGTGTCGGCGACGAGGAGCGTCCCCTCGCGGTTCATCGTGATGGCCGCGTGAATCTTCGAGACGCTCGGGTGCGCGAGGAAGAGGTCGTTGTCCGCCCCGCGCCCGACGTTCATGCGCCGCCCGCCGGGACGGAAACGAAGCTCGCTCTCCTGCGCGCCGCCCGGCGCGGTGACGCGCACCGCGACGGCGATGTCCTGCGGCTCAAGACCTTTCGGCACGGCGGGCATCGCGCCCGAAGTCGCGCGCCGCTCGGCCTCGTCGACCTCCTTCATCTCCTCCTCGAACTCGCCGAAGGTCGGGTCGACGGCGATGCCCGTCGTGAAGATGTCCACGCTGGTCTCAACCTTCACGGGGGCGAGCGTGCGGAGCCGCCGGTCATTGATGAAGTCGATGGCCGAGGCGAGGACTTCCGTCTCAAGCTCCTTGATGGCCTCGGGGTCGGCCTCGGAGTGCGTGCCCCACTCGATTTTGAGTTTGAGGTGGTGCGGGGCGATGCGGCTGCCGCGCCCGCCGTCGCGCGAGCGTTCTTCGAGGAGACGCTTCATGCGCTCGATGAGCGTCGAGGTGGTGAAGGCGGGCTGCGCCTCCGTCTCACGGCCGAGCTTGCGGTCGACGACCGCGCCCATGCTCTCGAAGACGCGACGCATCAGACGCTCGACCAGCGCCTCGTCGCGTTTCGGCTTTCCCGTCTCCTTAGTCATAAATGAACGACAGTCTACGCGGCCGCCCGCGCGCCCTTCGTGAACGCAAACATTGGGGGCGCGCGCGGCGCGGGGCCGGCGACGCTCGCGCGGGGGAGAGATGTGGCCGAAAGAGATTTTTCGCTGCGGCTATTCTAGCCGAAAGACGAACCCGTGTCAGTACCGCCTGCCGCAAGCGGGCGGGTGTGACTGACGAAAGTGTGGCGCGTCTCGTATCAACGACCCGCCCGCTACCGCAGGCGGTACTGACTTGAGCCCGCACGCTCGCGGCAGACGGTACGGACTCGCGAGTCCGTGTCTTAAAAGCCCCTCTGGCGCGCTGCCTCGTAGAGCACGACGGCGAGCGCGGTGGCGACGTTGAGGCTCTCGACGGGCGCGCGCATCGGAATCTTTATCGAAGCGTCGGTCGCCCCGACCTCCGTGGGCGCGAGCCCGCCGCCTTCGGCCCCGACGACGACGGCCGACGGCTGCGTCCAGTCAAACTCCGTGTGCGGAACTCCCGCGCCCGCGCTCGTGCTCACTGTCTTAATCCCACGCGCTGCGCACCACGCGAGCACGTCCGCCAACTCCGCACCCGCCCACAGCGGCAGACGGAACGCGGAACCCATCGAGCCGCGCAGGGACTTCGGCGAGAAGAGGTCAACCGTGTGGCGCGTCGAGACGACGGCCTGAGTTCCCGCAGCCTCGGCCACGCGCAGCATCGCGCCCGCGTTCGACGGGTTGCCCACGCCGTGCAGGACGACGACGAGCGGAGCAGTCGCGCTCGTCGCCGCGAGTTGCCGCTCGAACTCTTCGAGGTCGGCGCGAGGTCGGCGCGCGAGCAGCAGGACGCCCTGCGGCGATTTGGTGTCGGCGATTGATTCAAACACCCCTTCCGCGACCGCGTGGAGACGCGCGCCCGCGTCGCGCAACTCGCGTAGAAGATGAGAACCACGCTCAACGTCCGATAACGACTTGGTGAATAGCGCCGACTCGATTGAGAGCCCGGCGCGCGCGGCCTCCTCGCAGAGTCGCAGCCCCTCGACGAAGATTGAGTCTCTGTCGCGTCCGTCGCGCACCTCGCGCGCGCGTTTGACGAGCGGGTTCTGCCTGCTCGTGATTACGTCCCTGTCTTCGCCGTCGCGTCCGCTCTTACTCAAGGGCTTCCACCTCCGCCCAGACGGGCCAGTGGTCTGAGACGCCCGCGCGGCGCGCGACCCCCCAACGCGCGAACCCGAGGCCGCGCGCGAAAATCCAGTCGGCGTGCAGGCGCAGGAGGCCCGCGCGCCAAGTGCCCGTGCCCGTCGGGATTGGTGAAGTGAAGCCGCGCGATTCGAGCAGACGTCGCGTCTCCGTGCGCGCGCGCGCGATGAGCGTGTTGAAGTCGCCGACGAGGACGACCGGCTCGGAGTCGCTTAAGCCCCCGGCGTGCGCGAGCACGGCCTCGTGTTGCGCGAGTTGTTCGTCGAGCGTCGCGTGCGGGTCGATGTGCGTGTTGAAGATGTGCAGGCGCGCGCGGCCGAA
>DASUNL010000326.1:0-9893 GCA_036277175.1 Pyrinomonadaceae bacterium
AATGCTCGTCCACGAGTCTTCGCACCTATACCTCCACTTACTGTGCAGGCTCGGCCCGATTAACGACGGGACTGACAAGACCCTCTACTACTCGCCGGCCGTCCGCCGCCCGCGTCCACTCGAACGCATCCTCGTCGCCTATCACGCCTTCGCCAACATGTCTCTGCTCTACCGTCTGTGCATGGAGGTCGGCATAGACGACGAAGGCTACTGCGCCTTGAATCAAGAGAAGACGCTCCCGCAGTTGGAGCAGTTGGAAGCTCCTCTGCTCGACAACCCGGCCCTCACGCCCATCGGGCGGGCGTTGTTCGAGCCCCTCTACCGTCGCCTTCACTAAGGACTCTCATGGCAGGCAAAACCAGCAGCCTCATCGTCAAGATTGCCGAGCGTTGCAACCTCAATTGCAGCTACTGCTACATGTACAACCACGAGGATCAGAGCTTCCTCTCGCGCCCTCGTTTCATGAGTGAAGAGACGTTCGACCAACTGCTTCTGCGCGTGCGCGAGTATTGTGACCGGCACGCGAGCCGCATGAGGCTCGTCTTTCACGGCGGCGAGCCGACGCTCATCGGGCCGGCCCGTCTGGAAAAAATGGCGGAGCGGGCGAGGGAAGTTTTAGGCGAGCGCCTCGACGGACTGGGGATGCAGACCAACGCCACGCTCATCAACGAGGAGTGGCTCGATGTGATGCGGCGCCAAGGGGTCAAGACCGGGGTGAGCCTCGACGGCGATGCGGACGTGCATGACCTCGTCCGCGTCGACCACGGCGGGCGCGGCTCGCACGCGGCGACGCTCAAGGGGCTGCGACTCATGCAGGAGGCGAATCTCCTCGGCGGCATTCTGTGCGTCATCAATCCGGGGCAATCGGGTCTGGACACGTTCCGTTACTTCCGCTCGCTCGGCCTCAAGACGATTGACTTCCTTCTGCCCGACGTCTCGCACGACAACAAAAAGCAACTCTACGGCGGGCACGGCCCGACGCCCGTAGCCGATTACTTAATCCCCATCTTCGACGAGTGGTTTGACGCGGACGACCCGGAAGTGCGCTTGGAGGTGTTTCGCGGACTGCTCAAGGGAATCATGGGCGGGCGTAGCAGCACCGACGCCTTCGGCAACCCGCTCATGAGCTATCTGATTATCGAGACGGACGGCGCGATTCAGGCCGTCGATACGCTCAAGGTCTGCGAGGAGGGACTCACCGATAGCGGCCTCAACATCTTCGAGCACGGCTTCGACGACCTTGCGGAAGGCATGCCGCTCGTGCATCGGATGGTTCACGAGGGGCTTCCGCTTTCGGCCCAGTGTCGGGCCTGCCCCGAGGAAGCGACGTGCGGAGGCGGCTACGTCCCGCACCGTTACTCGCGCGCGAGGGGCTTCGACAACCCTTCAGTCTGGTGCGAGGACATTCTAAAAGTCGTCACACACATACGACGTCGCACGGGCCTGCAACGCGCGACGCGCTCGCCTCTGCTCGACGTAGAGCATCCCGTTCTGTTCTTCCACAACGGCAAAGGCGATCACATTCTTAATCTCCCGGCGGTGCGCGCCCTCGCGTCACTCTACCCGCACCGTCTGACCTTGGTCTGCCAGCGCGGCGCGCACGAGCTTTACTTTAAAGGGCTGCCCTTCCGGCAGGTGCTCGAAACGGGAGTGAGGGTCGAGGGAGAATGGAAATTCGACGTCGACGTCGCCGAGGCGATTCCGGAATGCGGACTGTTTATGTCGCTCGTGCCGTGGCAAACTGACGCCCTGAAGTCGTTCGTCAAGCGACTCGCACCGAAAGTCACCGTCGGCTTCTTCAACAATTACGACATCGCCCTGCCTCTCGACTACGACAGGCACTCGGCCGACTTGGCCTTCAGCCTTCCGCGCTACCTCGACCCCTCGCTCCGTTTTGAAGACTTCGCCGAGCCGCCCGCGTTTCCGGTCGAAGCTCAAAGCGGGGCTGGGCGCATGCTCGATTCGCTCCCGCCGGGCGCGCGCGTGCTCGTCGTTCACGCCGACACGGTGGAGGAGAAGATGTGGTCGGCCGCGAAGTTCGTCGCGGTGCTCGACACTTTTCTCGAACGCCATCCAAACTTCATCGCGCTCGTCGTCGGCGGCGAGCCTCAACCTCTCGACACAGGGCGGCACAAAGAGAGGGTCATCATCGCTTGCGGACTCCCCTTGGCCCTCACCTACTGTCTCGCCGCGCGGGCCGACCTGTTCCTCGGCGTCGATTCCTGCATTCTGCACGCGGCGGATTTTTGCCGCGTGCCGGGCGTGGGACTGTTCGGGCCGACCGACCCGAAAGAGTTCGGCTATCGTCTGACTCCGCACAGACACGTTCAGGGCAACGCTGGTATGGACTCTATCGGCGTCGGAGAGGTCGAGGCCGCTCTTGAGTCTTTGCTCGAAGAGGTCGGTTTGAAGTAGAGAGCGTAGAGAGCGCGGCGGAGTGTGGCGAGCTTGCGCGAGTCGCTTGAGCGCGCCGGGCTAAAACCTATTCGTCACGCACGGAAAACTCAAGGGCGAGCTTCTCGTCCGCGACGCCGATTCGCACCGTCCCGCCCGTCTGCAAACTCCCGAATAGAATCTCCTCCGCGACCGGGGCTTTAATCTCTGTTTGAATCAGACGCGCCATCGGACGCGCGCCGAACTGCTTGTCGTAGCCGCGCCGCGCGAGCCACGCCCGCGCCTCTTCCGTCAACTCTATCTCGACGCGCTTCTCCACAAGCTGCGCGCGCAGCTCGCCCACGAACTTATCGACGACGCGCTCGATGGTCTCGAAGCTCAGAACCTCGAAGGCAATCCAGGCGTCGAGACGGTTGCGGAACTCGGGGCTAAACGTTCGTTCAATCGCGCCGCGCCCCTTGCCGAGGCTTGCGCCGCCGCTCTCCGAATGCTGGAAGCCTATCTTCGCGTCGCTCATCTCGCGCGCTCCGGCGTTGGTCGTCATAATGAGGATGACGTTGTGAAAGTCTGCGCGCTTGCCGTTGTTGTCGGTCAGGCTGCCGTGATCCATCACCTGCAAGAGGATGTTGAAGAGGTTCGGGTGCGCCTTCTCTATCTCGTCGAGGACGAGGACGGCGTAGGGCGTCTTGTTGATGGCGTCGGTGAGCAGACCCCCTTGGTCGAAGCCGACGTAACCGGGCGGCGCGCCGATGAGACGCGAGACGGTGTGCGGCTCCATGTACTCGCTCATGTCGAAGCGCAGGAACTCGACGCCCAAGACGACGGCGAGTTGTTTCGCAAGCTCCGTCTTGCCGACGCCCGTCGGGCCGGAGAAGAGGAACGAGCCGATGGGCTTTTCGGGACTGCCGAGGCCCGAGCGCGAGAGCTTGATGGCGTTGACGACCTGCGAGACGGCGTGATCCTGCCCGTAGATGACCGCGCGCAGACCGCTTTCGAGATTCTGTAGACGCTCCTTCTCCGAGACGGCGACCGTGCGCGGAGGGATTTTCGCCATGCGCGCCACGACCGTCTCAATCTCCTTCGTCCCAACCAACTCGGGCCGCTCCTCCGCCGTGAGGAGCTTGACGGCCGCGCCCGCCTCGTCAATCACGTCGATGGCCTTGTCGGGCAGGAAGCGGTCGTGGATGTGTTTGGCCGCGAGCTCCGAGGCGGCGCGCAGGGCTTCGTCCGAATACTTAACGCCGTGGTGCTCCTCGTAGTATGTGCGCAGGCCGCCGAGAATCTGGACGGTCTCTTCGATTGAAGGCTCGCCGATTTCAATCTTCTGAAAACGGCGCGCGAGCGCGCGGTCGCGCTCGAAGGCGGCCTTGTATTCGGGGTAGGTCGTCGAGCCGATGCAGCGCAGCTCGCCCGTGGCGAGGACGGGCTTGATGATGTTCGAGGCATCCATCGAGCCGCCCGAGACCGCGCCCGCGCCGACGATGGTGTGAATCTCGTCGATGAAGAGGATGCAGCCCGGCTTCTTCTTGAGAGCGCCTATGACGGCCTTTAGTCTCTGCTCGAACTCGCCGCGATACTTCGTCCCGGCCAGCAAAGCTCCCATGTCGAGCGCGTAGACCTCCACGCCGCGCAAGACCTCGGGCACGTCGTTCTGCTGAATCTTAAGAGCGAGTCCTTCTGCAATCGCGGTCTTGCCGACGCCGGGGTCGCCGACGTATATGGGATTATTTTTGCGGCGGCGACAGAGCACTTGAATCGTGCGCTGCAATTCGGAAGTGCGTCCGATAAGCGGGTCGATTCGTCCCTCGGCCGCGCGCTCGACGAGGTTAACGGTGAAGGCCGCGAGTGGGTCACGCGAGGCTTGCTGCCCTGTGTCCGCGCCCGCCTCGTCGCCTAGGCCTTCGTGTGCAAGCTCGCCGTCGGAGGAGATTTTCGAGATGCCGTGCGCGATGTAGTTGAGCACGTCGAGTCGCGTGACGCCCTGCTTCTTGAGGAAGTAGACGGCCTGCGAGTGGTCGATTTGAAAAAGCGCGGCGAGGACGTTGCCGCCGTTGACTTCGAGTTGGCCCGACCCTTCGGCCTGCAAGAGCGCGTACTCGACGACACGCTGGAACGCGGACGTGTGGATGGGCAGACGGCCGGCGTGCGCGAGTCGCGGCATGCTCGTCTGGTCGTCGAAGAAGGTTTCGAGGTCGGCGACGAGTTCCTCAATCTGCCCGCCGCAGTGGCGGATGATGTTGCTCGCCGTCGCCTCGTGCGCGAGCGCGTAGAGGAGGTGTTCGAGCGTGACGTATTCGTGCCGTCGCTTAATCGCCTCGGCGAGCGCGGCGTTGAGTGTCTCTTCGAGTTCTTTCGTAATCATCCCTTTGAATTCGTGAACGTCTATTCCTCTTCGAGCGTGCAGAGCAGAGGGTATTCGTAATCGCGCGCAAGCTCCGTGACCTGCGTCGCCTTCGTCTCGGCCACCTCGTAGGTGTAGACGCCCGCGACGCCTAAGCCCTGCGTGTGAACCTGCAACATGATGCGGAACGAGGCGGCTTCGCCGTGACCGAAGATGGTCTGGAGGACGTGGACGACGAACTCCATCGTCGTGAAGTCGTCGTTGTGCAAAAGAACCTTGTAGAGCCGCGGCTTCTCAAGCTTCTCGCGGCTCTCGGCAACTACGGCCTCGTCAAGCTCTCGGTCGAAATCCGTCATCGCACGTCAAGTGTAGAATCCGGCCCGCCGCGAGGCAAGATGGCGAGCGGCGCTTCGGGCTTTTGCCTTTTCGCGCGCGCCTTCATAGTCTTGGGGCGTGCGACGCTCACGCTTCCCAGACCCGCGCGACGCGAACGAAGACGGCATCGTCGCCCTCGGCGGCTCGCTCGACCCGGAGACACTGCTCGACGCCTACCGGCACGGCATCTTCCCTTGGCCGTTCGGCGAGCGTTACGTCGTGCCTTGGGTCTCCCCGGCGGTGCGCGCCGTCCTCGACTTCGACCGACTTCACATCCCGCGAAGCCTCGCGCGCGAGCGTCGACGCGCGCAGTTTCATTTCACTTTCGACCGCGACTTCGAGTCCGTCATCAAGGCTTGCGCCGTCGCGCCGCGTTCGGAAGGGCCGGGGACTTGGATTACGCGCGGGATGATTCGCGGCTACACGTCGCTGCACCGGCTCGGGCACGCGCACAGCGTCGAGGTCTGGGAAGGCGAGACGCTTGTCGGCGGGATGTACGGCGTCGACGCGGGCGGCGCGTTCGCGGGCGAGAGCATGTTCTACCTGCGTCCGAACGCCTCGAAGCTGGCCCTGCTCCACCTCGTCGAGCACTTACGAACGCGCGGGCTTGAGTGGCTCGACGTGCAGGTGTTGACGCCGCACATCGCCGCCCTCGGCGCGATAGGGATTAGCCGTGAAGAGTTTTTGGAGAGACTCGCCGAGACGCGCGCGCGCGGACTCGTTCTGTTCCCGCGCGCGGCTACTGAATGATGAAGTTGTAGTTGAGTGTGCCGGCGACCTGCACGGGCTGGCCCGAAAGCATGGCGGGCGAGAACCTCGCCTGACGCGCGGCTGCGACCGCAGCCTGTTGCAGAAGCGGGTGGCCCGAGACGGCGCGCGCGCGGACGACCTTGCCTTGCTCGTCAATCAGAATCTCGACCGTCACCGTGCCCTTCGCGCCGACGCTCTTCGCCGACGAGGGGTAGACGGGTTTCGGCAGAGAGACCGCCCGGCCGTTGAGTATGCCGCCCGAAACGGGCGCTTGCGACGAAGCACTGGCTTTCGTCGGCGCGCTCTTCTGGGGCGTCGCGTCCGTACGCTCGCGCACCGGCTCGGAGACGACACTCAAGGGGCGCGTCGGCGCGGCGGGCTTCGTCGAGTCGTTTGAAGCACTCTGCGCGGGCTGTCGTTCGGACGAGGAGGCGGAAGGACTCGCGTTCGCCGTCGACGGCGCGTTGCTCGCGCTCGAAGTCTCGCTCGCCTCGGCCGTTGGGTTTACGTTCGCGACGGCCGTTGGGTAACTCGCCCCGCGCGCGCGCGACTTGGCGGAGACGATGAAGACGCCGGAGATTGCGCCGTCCGGGCCGGCCGACAGCGTGCCCGTCTGCGGGGAGTTGAGCGGGTCGAAGCTAACGTTCTTTAGCTCTGCGACCTTGTCGCGGGCCGCTTCAACGCCCGCGCCCCTCGCGCGACGCGGGCGGACGTGCGCGCCCTCGCCACGCCGCGCGTAGTATCCGCGCCGCGCGCGCACGCGCATGTTTTGCCGCGTGACGATTTGGAGCGCGAGTGTGCGGAAGCGTCCGTCGGGCGGGTCGTCGGTCGGGTAGTAGCTGATGACGTACTGCTCGGAGATGTCGTTCGAGATGCGTTCAAAGGCGGCGTCAAGGTCTTCGACCGACTGCGGAATCGAGACCGCGCCGCCCGTCTGCTGCGCGAAGACGGCGAGGCGTCGCTTGGCGAGCGAGTCGAGCTGGTTGGGGTTCTCGATGTCGCCCGTCCCGACGACGTAAATCTGACAGTCGGCGGCGAGCGCCTGTTTGAGAGCTTGGTCGAAGCTGCTCTCGCTGACGGTGTCGTTGCCGTCCGAGACGAGGAGTATGACCTTGCGCCCCTCGTGCGGTCGAAGGTACTCGGCCGCCTGCGCGACGGTATCGAAGAGCGCGGTCGCGCCCTCCGGCTCTGCGAACGTCTCGATGGTGCGGACGAGCATGCGCACGTCGCCCGTCAGAGGTCGCGCGAGCACGGGGACGGTCGAGACGGAAAAGATGGCGGCCTGATCGACCGGCCGCATCACCCTCTGGAAGAAACGCACGGCCGCCTGCTTCTCGAACTCGCGCGCCTTCGAGAGGCTCGCGCTGTTGTCGAAGAGTATGGCGAGGCGCACGGGTGTCTCTGCGCGCGTCACCTCGCCGACGGGTTTTATCTGACCGTCAACGCGCAACTCGAAATCCTGTTGGCGCAGGTCGTTGACCGAGCGGCCGTATGTATCGACGACGGTGGCGGGGACGGAGACGAGGTTCGAGTCGACGCGGACGACTTCGTCCTCGCCGACCTCTTGCGGCTCGTCCTGCGCGCTCTGCGCGGGCGCGGGAGAGGGTTCCTTTGGAGTCTCCTGCGCGGCGTCCTCATTCTGTGTTTGTGCGTTCGCGTCGGGCGGGCGTGTGGCTTCGTTCCGTGCGGGTTGCGGGCGCGGCCTCGCCGGCGCGGGTCTTCGCTGGCCGCTGCGTCGTTGCGTCTGCGCGTGTGAGGCGGGGGAGAAGAGAAGCAACGCGGCGAAGAGGAGCACAGCGACGGTGCGCGATGTTGAAGTGCGAAGATGCTGCATACGGCTGAGGCTCGGAGGCGACTTTAAGATTTCGGGGACGGCGGCGGCAAGAATCGATGCCTTCGGCGGCGTGCGCCGGGTGTTCACAATGACATAAAACCCGGCCTCGCTCAAGTCTTAGCTCAAGTCTTCCCGCTCACACGACTCGGCTTCGGACACGCCGGGCCGACGCTCAACTTCACTCTTCAGCACTCACGCGACTCGACGCCTCAACTGCTCTGACATGTCCATTACACCGTCGATTCCATGCTGAGTGCTCGCACTGTCGCCGCCCCTCGACGCGCGTCCACAAAAACGAAGGCCCGGCCTCTAAGCAGGGGCGAGGCCCTGCGGTAATACCACGAAGTACCTGTCAGGCCCGTCGCAGAAGGCGGCGACTCTCGCATCGTCAGGCACGCCGAACCCCAGAAAGGACTCAAGCGTGCGCCTCGGATTGAGAGTCAGTGTCAGCATGAAGGCCGGGTCCGCCTGTGCCTTCGCGACGAGTTGTCGCTCGAAGTCTAGCCGGTTCGCCCCGGCGACAAGTTCCTGCCAGTCCTTCGGCGGTGTCACCTCCGACTGCCCGTTCTGTCCGTCGGGGAGCCATGGAATGACAAGGAAGAAGTCGCCCGCCGGTTCGACAACGGGCCGAACCTGCACGCCTTCGGGTATCGCCGCACCGAAGAGCGACTCCACGCTCCCGTTCGGGTCGCTCAGAAGCTCGCTCAGGAAGGCCGGGTCGGACTTCGCGCGCTCGACGACCTGCCGCGCCATGTATGCGCGCCCCTTCGACAGGAGTATGTCCCCGATGGGCGCGGACGGGGCGGGGCGGGGCGCGCCCATCGGCGCGGCGGCAAGCCCCACCGGGCCTCCCCCGTAATTATGGTAGGGGTAGTTGATTTCTTTGGCTTGCAGTCCCCAGTTGGTGAACACGTCCCACCTGCCCGCGATGGCCTCCGGGTTGATGAGGTTGCCGAAGCCGTCGTCTTTGAAGAGCCACTGGCAAAGGTCTAGAGGGGCCGCGCCCTCTTTGAAGACGTTGGGGTCTGAGGCGAGCCAGTACTGGTTGTACTGCACGCCGTAGTACGTCTTCCCGCATTGCTTGGTGGTAGTCGTCTCGATGTCGGTGATGAAGTAGGACGGGTTGGACGATATTAGCGAAGGCCCTTGGCTATCGAACTGCTGCACGCTCATGCTCGTGGGGGTCTGCGGGTTGCTGTCAGGGTATGCGCTCACCCACTTCTTGCCCAAGAGCTGTTGGGCAGCGCTCAGTCGCAGCTGCCGCTCGCCGACGGCCAGCATCACGCTGAAGGGCACGCTGTCCTTGTCCGGGATGGAGATGAAGCCGGAGCCGAGGCCGGAGACGAGTATGTTTTTCAACTGGCCCGGCGTCGTCGGCGCGGGGCTCTGCGAGTTGACCAGCGGTTGATTCCAGTAGTCAACGACGTTGTCGTGATACTGAGCGAGGTCAGTCCTCGCCTGATCGAAGTTGTCGTTTAACCTATCCAGCATCGAACCCAACTGCCCCTGCAGGCTCGCGGGCGGGTTGGTGGCGTAGCCCCAGAAGAGGTTGGCGATGAAGGCCGAGACGAAGGCGCTGCCGGGGAAGGAGATGCCGCCGATGCCCCAGAGCATGGAATCGAAAATGTTGTTCATGAAGGATTCGCCCGCATCGACGGTTGGGTCTTCGTCCACCTTGTCGTAGGCCTCTTGCAACCTGTCGTTGCAGTTCTGCTTGTTAAGGTCGAAAAAGTCTATCAGGTTGGAGAGGTTCTGCTTGGCGAGCGTCTGCTGGTCGGCGGTCGGCGGCTGCGTCAGGTCCGGGACTTCGCCCGCCAAAGGGAACTGGCTGAGCGAGCTTTCCGCGCCATTCAACGAGACGAAAAGGCCGAGCGCATTGCTCGTCCCTTGGTTCGGAACTTGCCAGCGTTGTCCCGCGCGGATGATGTAAGTCGCATCGGTGTCGGAAGCGTGGGCGACGAAGTTGTCCGGCA
This sequence comes from Pyrinomonadaceae bacterium, assembly GCA_036277175.1. Lineage (GTDB taxonomy): Bacteria > Acidobacteriota > Blastocatellia > Pyrinomonadales > Pyrinomonadaceae > DASQDT01. The sequence goes on from DASUNL010000326.1 coordinate 9,668, forward strand.
AGGGCGTGGCCGCGCTTACCGTCCCGTCTTTCGTCAACTGCTGCCAAGGGCTTTGTAGGGTGGGCCGGAGCCAAAGGTTATTGTCCGTGCCGACGCCGAGGATAGCGCCCGACGGCAGGACACAGATGCTCTTGACAAGACCGCTGTTCGCGACCTCAACCCACGGGGAAGTCAGGCTTAAGGAGCTGCGCGTGTAGAGATAGTTATTCGTCCCGACGCCGAGTAT
>DASUNL010000327.1:0-3540 GCA_036277175.1 Pyrinomonadaceae bacterium
GCCACCGCGTCCCGCCCTACCGGGAGACGCGCAACTACGTGCGCCGCATTAGCGCGCGCTACCAGCGCGGGGGGTGAAGTCTGGAAACGCCGCCGGATTGGTGCTTGTATACGGCTGAGGTGAATTGCGATGTTTGTCGGCACTAAAAAAACTTTCAGCCTAGTCTTGGCGTCCGCGTGCCTCGTGTTCGTGTTGGCCGTTTCCGCGAGCGCGCAGGACGGCACGCAAACTCCGCTCACCAACGCATCGGTCATCAAACTCGTACGCGCCGGATTCAGCGAGAAGACCGTCATCGCCATCGTGCGCACGCGCCCGGCGCGCTTCGACCTCTCGCCCGACCGCCTCATCGAGCTGAAGAAAAGCGGCGTCAGCGAGAAAGTCATCCTCGCCATGCTCGCGCACGGCGAAGAGCTTGCGCTCTCGGAAGACGACCTCGACTTCAACGACCCGTTCTTCAAAGACGGCAAAGACGGGCGCGAGGGCGCGGGCGCGACGGGGCAGGGGCGACAGTCCGACCCGAACGAGGTCAACATCTTCGGCTCGGCGGGAAGCTCTCGCGGCCGCACGCGCTCGCGCGGGCAGAACGGCGGCGCGGAGGGGGATACGGAGTTGACCGGCAGCGCGTCGGTGCGAATACTTCGCCCGCCCGTCGAAGCCGGTGGCGCGGGCGCGCCGAAGCTTGAAAAGACTCCGACGCTGACGAACGACTCCATCGTCGAACTCGTCGAGGCGGGCTTCTCCGAGGGCACAATCATTCGGCGCATCGAACAGTCGCCCGCCGACTTCGACCTCTCGCAGACGAAGCTCGAAGACCTCCGCCGGCGGCGCGTCACAGAGCCTGTCATCGCGGCCATGCGCGCGGCCATGAGCGAGGGCGACGCCCCCGCGTCCAATCCCGAAAACTAAACGATGAAGGTCACGGCCTCAATCCTTCTCATCGTGCTCGCGCTGGCGTCCGTGACGCCGCCGCGCTCGCACACGCAGGCTCAGTCGCAACAACAAGGACAGCCCGTCGAAGAAGACGAGGTCGTGCGCGTGGACTCGTCCGAAGTCCTACTCCCCGTCACGGTGCGCGACGCGATGGGCGGCATCGTCCGCGAGTTGTCGAAGGATGACTTTCGCGTCTGGGAGGACGGCCGCCAGCAGCCCTTGAGCGATTTCGCGCTCAGGCAAGTCCCGGTTGACGTGCTGCTCATGGTTGACGCCTCCTCTTCGGTCGCCGCGAGCTTCGAGGATTTCCGAAGAGCGGCCGAGCAGTTCGCCGCGCGCCTCGCGCCCGAAGACCGCTTCGGCCTCCTCAAGTTCGACGACAAGGTGGAGCTTCTGCTCGACTGGACGCACAGCCGCGCACAATTGCGACGCGCCCTCGCGCGCGTCTCCCCCGGCGTCTTCACGCGATTCAACGACGCGCTCTATCTCGCCGCGCGCGAGCAGTTCCCGAAGGGACAGAGGCGACACGCCGCCATCGTCCTCAGCGACGGCATCGACAGCGGACGCGGCTACGCCTCAATCGAGACGACGCTGCGCGCGCTCCTCGAAGCGCAGGTCGCCGTCTACGTCATCAGCAACACGCGCATCGAGCGCGCGCGCAAGAAGGCCGAACTCGACTCGATACTCGCCGGCACGCAGTCGACCATCCGTTTCAACGAGCTGAAGATCGGCGACCTACGCGAGGGCCTGCGCGTGCTCGACCTGAGCGAGCGCAACCTCGAACAACTCGCGAGCGCCACGGGCGGTCGTCTCTACCGGCCCGACAACTTCAACGCGCTCGAAGGCATCTACGCCGAGGTCGCCGAAGAGCTGCGCAACCAGTACGCGCTCTACTACACGCCGCTCAACACGACGCGCGACGGGAGCTTCCGCCGCGTTCAGGTCGAGATGAACAACCCCGCGTACCGAGCCACCACGCGCGTCGGCTATTTCGCCCCGCGCAAGTAGCGACTCACCGCCCGCTTCCAAAATAAAACATGGTCGTCTAAGCTTTGGCCGCTCACGCCACGGTTTGCGCGCGCGTGCGCAATTCAGTCTTGAGTCCGACGAAGGGGGAGCGTGTGAGTTCGGATAAACGAGAGTTGGAGAGTCTTCTCGACTTCGCCGTCGAGATAGCGCGAGGCGCGGGCGAGATAACCCTGCGACACTTCCGCGCTGGCGTCGAGGCGGAAACAAAAGCCGACAAGAGCTTCGTCACCGTCGCCGACCGCGAGGCCGAGCGTTTCATGCGGCGGCGAATCGCCGAAGTCTATCCCTCCGACGGCATCATCGGGGAAGAGGAAGGCGAGCGCGAAGGCACGTCGGGGCGTCGCTGGATTCTCGACCCGATTGACGGCACTTACTCGTTCGTCCACGGCGTCCCGCTCTACGGCGTCCTCGTCGGCCTCGAAATCGGCGACGAGCCGAGCGTCGGCGTCGTCAACTGCGCGGCGCTCGGCGAGATGGTTTATGCCGCGCGCGGCTTGGGATGCTTTCACAACGACGGCGAGCCAGCGCGCGTTTCGCAGACGACGAAGCTCGAAGAGTCTCTGCTGTTGGGGACGGATTTCCGCGCGTTCGAGCGCTACGGCTTCGGCGAGGCCGAGCGCGAGTTGTGGGATCGCGTGCGCTCGACGCGCACTTGGGGCGACTGCTACGGCTACCTGCTCGTCGCCACGGGACGCGCGGAATTGATGATTGACCCGGTGATGAACGTCTGGGACTGCGCGGCGCTTCTCCCCGTCATGGAGGAGGCCGGTGGCACTTTTACTGACTTGCAAGGCCGACGGACGATACGCGGCGGAAACTCAATAGCCACAAACGGTTATCTCTACGAAAGCGTGATGCAAATCCTCTCCGCTCATCCCCAAGCCAAGTAAAATTTAGGCGTCTTCGGGTCAATACTGCCCCGCCTCAAAAGCAACATCAACGAATGCGTGTCATTTGGCCTCGCGCCCCGGTCTCTGCTATCATCTGCGTCCAACTGACTCGCCGCGTCGCTTGTCAGCGTCTTTGAATAAAATTAGGCATACGGCATAAGGTCAGTTATTTCCATACTTAGACTCGCGAGGCAATGATGGCACGGGCATTGCCCATGAGCCTCGCCGCTGCCGCTTTTTCGAGCAACAGCAGCAAGATTCACAGGAATAACGGGTGCGACGAGCGACTGTCCGACAACGGTGGTCGCCCGTCGCCTTGGAATGTTGAATCATCATTTTTTAGACAGACGGAGAGAAGGGAACGATAATGCGACCAATCAAATACGCCGAGAAGGGCTTGACCGCCACCGCCGGTGCGCTCTTCAACACGGTGCAGTTCTTCAACCAGTACAGGCCGGGCAAGCCTTTCACGCCGAAGTGGTCTGACAAGCCTCTGCTGAAGTCTTGGCAGAAGTCGAAGCCGCCGCTCGGCTTCCCGCGCACGACCGACAGCCTTTGCCCGAAGTGCGTCATCGAGGCGCGCACGCGCATCCTGAGCATGCCCGTCATCGACCCCTCGGAGTTGATTGACGAGAAGGTCGGCGAGATCAAGGCGACCATCATCGAGCGCGACGGCAAGATCCTGATGGTC
>DASUNL010000328.1:0-7321 GCA_036277175.1 Pyrinomonadaceae bacterium
CAGGCGCGCGACGACTTCTTCCGCGCGGTCGGCGCGCTCGCGTCCGACTACGAACGCTCGCGCGTGCTCATCGCGCTCCTGCGCTCGGAAGAGCTCGACGACGAGTGGGCGCTCGCGGCCGTCCGCGCCGCGTCTGTGAGCAAGTCCGACTACGAGAAGGCGCGCGTGCTCGTCGCGGCCGCGCGCGAGCACGGCGGAAAGCCGAAGGTAATTGACGCCGTCCTCGAAACCTCGAAGGGCATCACGTCGGACTACGAGCGCAGGCGCGTCACGACGGCGGCCGGGCAGGGCGCGAAGTCCGCGACGAGAGAGCTGTAGGCAATCCGAAGTCTTGGCCGTTGACAGGCGGGGAGGGAAAGCTTCGAGGGGGCGCTCGCGGGGTTAAAAATTTTAGCCGAAGGAGATGACCCGACATGATGTCTCTCAGTCAGGACGTGCGCTACGGCGCGCGGATGCTTTGGAGGCAACCCGGCTTTACGCTCGTCGCAGTCTTAACGCTCGCCTTGGGCATCGGCGCGAACACGGCCATCTTCAGCGTCATCAACGCCGTGCTACTGCGGCCGCTCCCTTACGCAGACCCCGACCGCGTCGTCTCAGTCAAGAAGATTAAGCGGACGGGCATCCCCGGCATCACCGGCCTCGAATACCTCGAATGGCGCGAGACGCAATCCTTCGAGGCCGTCGCCGCGCACACCTACAACAACTTCAACCTGACGGGCGACGGCGAGCCTGAACGTCTCCCGGTCGCGCAGGTCACCGCCAACCTCTTCCCCTTGCTTGGCGTCCAGCCGCTCGCGGGCCGCGCCTTCCTCCCCGAAGAAGACGCGCCGGGACGCAATCAGGTCGTCATCGTCAGCCGGGGTTTCTGGCAGCGACGTTACGGCGGCGACCCTTCGCTCGTCGGCAAGACCATCACTTTAAATGAGACGCCCTACACGGTCGTCGGCGTGATGCCGGAGAGTTTCCGCTTCCCCGGCGGCTACGACCTCTGGATGCCGCTCGCTCTGAACGAGGCGGTCGAGCGCGAGGGCAAGCGGATGAGTCTCATCGAGGTGGTCGCGCGCCTGCGGCCCGGCGTCCGTCTCGAACAGGCGCGCGCCGAACTCGAAGCCACGGGTGCGCGCGTCGCGGAGACACGCGAGGAGGGCGCGGCCACTTCGCTCGACGTCGTCCCGCTGCATCAACAACTCGTGAGCGGACTGCGCACGATGCTCCTGCTTCTGTTCGGGACGGTGGGATTGGTGCTTCTCATCGCGTGCGCCAACGTCGCGAACCTTCTGCTGGCGCGGACGGCGGCGCGCGAGAAAGAGATGGCGATACGCGCGGCCGTGGGCGCGGCGCGCTGGCGCATCGTGCGACAACTCCTGACGGAGAGCGCGCTGCTGGCACTCGCGGGCGGTGCGCTCGGCGGACTTCTGTCGATGTGGTGCATCGCGCCCGTAGTCTCGCTCATTCCGGAGTCGGTCGCCGGTTCGATTCAGGGCGTCAGCGAAATCGGGGCCGACGCGCGCATGTTCGCCTTCACCTTCGGCGTCTCTCTCCTGACGGCGCTCGTCTTCGGACTCGCGCCCGCGCTCCAAGCCTCGAAGCCCGACCTCAACGAGTCTCTGAAAGAGGGGGGCAAGCAGGCGCGCGGCTGGCGCGGCGGACGCCTGCGCTCGGCCTTCGTCGTCTTTGAGCTTGCGCTGACGCTCGTCCTACTCGTCGGCGCGGGCCTTCTCGTCAGAAGCTTCGACCGCCTGCTTCGCGTCGAGCCGGGATTCAAATCCGAGGGCGTGCTGACGATGCGCATCGACCTCCCGCGCTCGCGTTACCGGCAGAGCGCGCAGATGCTCGGCTTCTACGAGCAGTTGTTGGAGCGCGTCGGCGCGCTTCCGGGCGTCGCGTCCGCAGGCATCGTCAACCACCGCCCGTTTCAGGGTCACGGCATGGTCGCGTTCTTCGACCTCGAAGGCGTCCCACGCTTAGACCGAGAGACGGAGCGGCCCATCCCGGCCGGTGTCGTCAGCCCCGCGTACTTTCACACGCTCTCGATACCCGTCGCGGAGGGCCGCGCCTTCAACGACGGCGACACGAAGGAAGCGATGCAGGTCGCCGTCGTCAACGCGGCGTTCGCGCGACGCTTCTACCCGAACGAGTCGGCGGTGGGAAAACGCATCTCGTTCGACTGTAAAGAGGAGCGCGAGCTGTGCCGCACCATCGTCGGCGTCGTCGGCGACGTGCGTCAGGAGGAGTTGACGACGGAGCCGACGCCGGAAATCTACGTGCCGCACGCGCAGGGGATGATGGGCGGCATGACGCTCATGGTGCGAGTGAGCGGCGGCGACCCGCTCGCGCTCGCGGGCGCGGTGCGCGCGCAGGTCTCGGCGGTTGATAAGGACCAGCCCGTCTCGCAAGTGAAGACGCTCGGGCAGTACGTCTCGGAGGCGACGGCGCGCTCGCGCTCACTCACGCTGCTGCTCGTGATGCTCGCGGGCATCGCGCTCGTCCTTGCGGTCGTCGGCGTCTACGGCGTCGTCTCCTACACGGTCGCGCAGCGCACGCACGAGATAGGCGTCCGCATGGCCTTGGGCGCGCAAGGCGGAGACGTTTTGCGTCTGGTCTTCGGGCAGGGGTTGAGGTTGGTTTTGTTGGGCGTGGCGGCGGGGCTTCTGAGCGCGTTCTGGCTGACGCGCATGATGGAGAGCTTGCTGTTCGGCGTCTCGGCCACAGACCCGGTGACGTTCGCGGGCATAGCGCTCCTACTCGGCGCGGCCGCGCTCCTCGCCTGTCTCATCCCCGCGCGCCGCGCGACGAAAGTCGACCCGATGGTGGCACTCCGTTACGAGTGAAGGAGTTTCGATGATGACACTCTGGCAGGATTTAAGGTACGGCCTCCGCATGCTGCGGAAGAGTCCGGGCTTCACGCTCGTCGCCGTTTTGGCGCTCGCACTCGGGATAGGCGTCAACACCGCCATCTTTAGCGGCGTCAGCGCGTTCGTGCTGCGGCCTCTGCCCGGCGTCGGCGACCCCGCGCAGGTCGTGACGCTCTATGAGCAGACGCGCGCCGACGGCGAGACGTACACGGAGTTCTCCTACCCTGACTTCGTAGACTTCCGCGAGCAGAGCGGCGACGTGCTCGAAGGAATGGCCGCGCACGACATGGTGCAGGCCGCGCTCGGCGAGGGCGGCGAGCGCGACGGCGAGGTGGTCTGGGGTCAACTCGTGACGGACAACCTCTTCGACGTGCTGCGGGTCAAGATGCACTTAGGGCGCGGCTTCCTCCCCGAGGAGGACGCGACGCCGAACACGCACGCGGTCGTCGTCCTCTCGCACGCGCTCTGGCAAAACCGCTTCGGCGCGGACGACTCCATCATCGACAAGACCGTCAACCTCAACGGCAAGCCCTACACGGTCGTCGGCGTCTCGGAGCGCGAGTTCACCGGCGCGAAGTGGGCTTTGGGGATGCAGTTCTTCGTCCCCATGATGATGCGCGAGCAGTTGGCCGGGAGCAGCCGCGATTGGTACAAGCAGCGCGGCAATCACTACTTCGACTCAATCGCGCGACTCAAAGACGGCGTGACGGCGGCGCAGGCGTCGGCCGCGCTCTCCAACGTCTCGCGCCGGCTTGAAGAGCAGTACCCGGACGCGCGCCCGAAAGGCGCGGAGATGGTAGTCGTCCCCGAACCCGAAGGGCGTTGGGAGGACATGGCGGGCGTCGTGCGTCTGAGCAGCGCGATGGCGTTAGGCGTCGTCGGACTCATTCTGCTCATCGCGTGCGCCAACGTCGCGAACCTTCTGCTCGCGCGCGCCGTCTCGCGCCGTCGCGAGATAGGCATCCGGCTCGCACTCGGCGCGTCGCGCGCGCGCATCGTGCGGCAACTCCTGACGGAGAGCATCCTTCTGTCGCTCATCGGCGGCGGACTCGGACTCCTGCTCGCTTACTGGATAACGGACATGATGACGACGTTCTTCCCCGTCATCGCCTACACCATCACGCTCGAACTCTCGCCCGACACGCGCGCTCTCTGGTTCACGCTCGCGGTCTCTCTGCTCACCGGCCTCGTCTTCGGACTCGTGCCCGCGCTGCAAGCCTCTCGGCCCGACGTCGTGCCGGTGCTGAAGGGCGAGACGCCGCAGCCGCGCGGCCGCGTGCGACGCTTCGGCCTGCGCGGCGCGCTCGTCGTCTCGCAGGTCGCTCTCTCTCTGGTCGTCTTGGTCTGCGCCGCGATGTTCGTCAAGAGCTTCCGCAACGCGAAGACGATTGACCCCGGCTTCGCGACCGAGAACGTCCTGACCGCTTCGCTCAACCCCGGACTGATGGGCTACGAGCGCGAGCAGGGGAAGGAGTTTTACCGGCAGCTCGTCGAGCGCGTCGAGGGGCTGCCCGGCGTCGAGTCGGCGGGCCTAGTGAACTGGCTCCCGCTCGGCGACAGCTCAAGCACTTGGGGGCCTATCTACCGCGCCGACCAGCCCGTGCCCGAGCCGGGCAGCGGCTTGGACACGCACGTCGCGAGCGTCAGCCCCGGCCTCTTCGAGGCGATGGAAATCTCGCTCGTCTCGGGCCGCGACTTCGAGGAGCGCGACCGCGCGGGCGTCTTGCCCGAAGCCGTCATCCTCAACGAGACGCTGGCGCGACGCCTGTGGCCGAACGAGGAGGCGGTCGGCAAGCAGTTGAAGATTGGGCGCACCGAGCCGGAGACGCTCGAAGTCGTCGGCGTCGTCCGCGACGCGAAGTACCGCAGCCTCGGCGAGCAGCCGCGCAACCACATCTACGTCTCGCTCGAACAGACCTACCGCGCCGCGATGTCGGTCGTCGTGCGCACCAAAGGCGACCCGGCCTCGATGACGCCTGCGCTGCGCGGGGCGGTCAAGACGCTCGACCCGCGCATGCCGCTCTACAACGTCAAGACGATGGAGCAGCACATGACTTGGGCCTTGTGGGCGCAGAACATGGCGGCCTCGCTCTCGATGGCCTTCGGACTGCTGGCGCTCGTCCTCGCCGCGACCGGCCTCTACAGCGTCATCGCCTACTCGGTCAGCCAGCGGACGCGCGAGATAGGCATCCGCATGGCCCTCGGCGCGCAACCGGGCGACGTGCTGCGGATGATCGCGCGGCAGGGACTCACTTTAACGCTCGTCGGACTCGCGTTCGGACTCGGCGGCGCGCTCGTCATGACGCGCGTCGTCGCGAGTCTGCTCTACGGCGTCGGCACGACCGACCTGACCATCTTCGTCGGCGTCCCCCTCGCGCTCGCGGCGGTCGCGCTCCTTGCCACCTACATCCCCGCGCGCCGCGCGACGAAAGTCGACCCGATGGTCGCGCTCAGGTACGAGTGACAGTAAGGACTCCCGAATTGAATCGAGGTGGAGCATGGGAACACTGCTGCAAGACGTTCGCTACGGCGTGCGCGTCTTGTTGAAGCGGCCGGCGTTCACGGCCGTCGTCGTCGCGACGCTCGCGCTCGGCGTGGGGGCGAACACGGCCATCTTCTCGGTCGTCTACGGCGTGCTGGTGCGGCCTATGCCTTACGTCGGAGACGAGCGGCTCGTCAACATCGAGTCGGGCAGCAAGCGCGCGGGGACTGACCAATACGGCGGCGTCTCGCCCGCCGACTTCTGGGACATGCAGGCCGAGAGCCGTTCGTTCGAGCATCTGGCCGCCATCCGGGGCGGGGGCTTTAGCCTCTCCGGCGTCGAGAACCCGGAGATGATTCCGGCGGCGGGCGTCTCGGCGAGCTTCTTCACGGCGCTCCGTGCGCGCCCGCTCATGGGCCGCGCCTTCACGGGTGAGGACGAATTCACGACAGCGCCGGAGGTCGTCATCTTGAGCCACCGCCTGTGGCAGCGACGCTTCGGCGGTGACCCGCAGATAATCGGACAGACGCTCGGCGACACGGGCGCGACGGTCGTCGGCGTGATGCCCGACGACTTCACGTTCCCCGTGCAGGCCGAGATGTGGATGCCCCTGTGGCGCGACTCGGGCGAGATGAAGAATCGCGCGAATCGCTACTTCGGCGTCGTCGGACGTTTGCGCGACGATGCGTCGGCCGAGAGCGCGGCCGCCGAACTCGAAGCCATCACCGCGCCGCTGCACGCCGCCGACCCGAAGGCGGGCGGCGAGATAGGCGTCCGCGCGCGCCCTCTGCGCGAGTGGTTGGTGCGCGAGGTGAAGTCGTCGCTGCTCGTGCTCGTCGGCGCGGTCGCGTTCGTGTTGTTGGTCGCGTGCGCGAACGTGGCGAACCTGATGCTGGCGCGCGCGGCGTCGAGGCGCAAGGAGATGGCCGTGCGCGCGGCGATGGGCGCGAGCCGTTGGCGTTTGATGAGACAACTGCTGACGGAGAGTCTTCTGTTGGCGCTCGCGGGAAGTGCGGCCGGGCTTCTGCTCGCCGCGTGGGGGCGCGACATCCTGACGCTTCTGCTCCCCGAAGCTTACGCGCATTTGCAACTCGCGAGTCAGGCGCGCATCGACACGACGGTGCTGCTCTTTACGCTCGGCGTCGCGCTTTTGACGGGCGTCGTCTTCGGACTCGCGCCCGCGTGGCAGGCTTCGCGGCCGGCGGCCTCGGAGTGGCTGAAGGAGTCGGGCCGAAGCACCGAAGGGCCGCAGGGGCGACGCACGCGCAGCGCGCTCGTCGTCGCCGAGGTGGCGATGGCGTTGGTGCTGCTCGTCGGCGCGGGGCTGCTCATTCAGAGCTTCGTGCGTCTGCGTCGCGTCGAGTTGGGATTCGACCCTCGCAACCTCTCGTCGGTCGGCGTCACGACATCGTTCGCGCGTCATCCGACGGACGCGGCGCGCGCGCAGTTCGTCCGGCAGGTGCGCGAAGAAGTGGCGGGCGTGGGCGGCGTCGAGTCGGCGGTGATTTCGAGCGGCTCGCCGTTCCCGTATCTCAACTTCAGCTTCACGATTGAGGGGCGACCCGATGCGGGCGAAGCGCCAGCCGTCTACGACTCCGTCAGCCCCGACTACTTCCGCGCTCTCGGCGCGCGACTCGTCGCGGGACGCGAGTTCGACGCGCGCGACCGCGTGGACGCGCCGCGCGTGGCGGTCGTCAACCAGACGCTCGCGCGCCAACACTTCGCGGGCGAAGACCCCTTGGGCAAGCGCGTCTCCATCAACTACCTCGGCCAGCCGCAGACGTGGGAGATTGTCGGCGTCGTCTCCGACATCAATCAGGGCGAGCCGGGGCGCGTGAAGCCGCAAATCTACGTCCCCTACGACCAGCAGCCGTGGTTGAGCGCGACGCTTCTCGTGCGGACGCGGGGCGACGCGGAAGCCGCGCGCAGGGGCGTGCAGAGCGCCATCTGGGCGGTCGATAAGACGCAGCCGGTCGCCAAGTTC
>DASUNL010000329.1:0-2896 GCA_036277175.1 Pyrinomonadaceae bacterium
CGCGCCGCGCTCTGGGGTCGCGTCGCCTCGATGCTCGAAGTCGGGACGGGCTTTCACCCCGAACTGACGGGCCGCGAGAACGTCTACTTAAACGGCGCGATTCTCGGCATGAGCCGCCGCGAAATCGACCAACGCTTCGACGAGATAGTGGCCTTCTCCGAGGTCGAGCGGTTCATCAACACGCCCGTCAAACGCTACTCGTCGGGGATGTACCTGCGCCTCGCCTTCGCCGTCGCCGCGCACCTCGAACCGGAGATTCTCATCGTCGACGAAGTGCTGGCCGTCGGCGACGCGGCCTTCCAGAAGAAGTGTCTCGGCAAGATGGGCGACGTGGCGGGGCGCGGCCGCACCGTCCTCTTCGTCAGCCACAACATGCAGGCCATCCGGCAACTCTGCGCGCGCGCCGTATTGCTTCGTGGCGGCACGGTCGCGGCCGACGGCCCCGCGTCCGAAGTCACCGAGCAGTACTTGACCGACGTGCCGCGCGCCTCGTCCATCGCCGACGTGGGCGCGGTTATACGCAAGCTCCCGCCCGACCCGGCGTTTCGTCTCAAAGAGATTCTGGTGACGCAGGACGGGCGCGCGGTCGAGCGCGTGCTGAGCGGGCGCGCGCTTGAGATTACGATTCGCTACGAGGTGACGGAGAGGACGAAGGGCCTGCGCGTCTTCTTCGACCTCTGCGACTCCGAGGGCACGGTGCTCTTCCGCAGCTTCCACGACGAGCGGAGCGACACTGTACCTGTGACGGAGCAGGGCGAGTACGTGTCGCGCGCCGTGATTGCGGCCGACATGCTCGCGCCCGTCTTCTACGAGTTGCGCGTCCACGCGGGCATCTATAACGTCCGCATGTGCACGCCGGGCGAGGGCGTCTGCATCCCTCTGGCGGTCGAGGCGACGGGGCGCACCAACAGCGCTTACCTCGCCGACTCGTTTCGCGGCAAGCTCGCCCCGGCGATTCCTTGGAGCGTCGAGAGGGATTCTTATGGCGGCTAACTTCGCGAGCCTCGTCCGAAGGGGTCTCAAGCGCGCGGGCGGCAAGCTCATCGCGCTCTCGGAGCGCGTGCCCGGCGCGGGCGAGTCGGACGCGCCCGTCGAGATTCTTGAGCGCGAAGGGAGTTGGGTCGTCTGCCGCGCGGGCGACTACATCTTCCGCCTCGACCCGACGCAGTGCGTCGACGCGGACATCCTCGACGACGGACTCTTCGAGCCGCATTCGACCACGTGGGTCGAGCGACTCGTCAGGCCCGGCCAAGTGGTCGCCGACGTGGGCGCGAACCTCGGCTACTACACCGTGCGGTTCAGCCGTCTCGTCGGCCCGCAGGGGCACGTCCACGCCTTCGAGCCTTCGCCGCGTTACCGCGCGCGTCTCCAAGACCACCTGCGGCGCAACGACTGCGAGCGTAACGTCACGGTCTCCGAGTTCGCGCTCTCCGACCGGGAGGGCGAGGAGCATCTCTACGGCGACGACGTGTCGGCCAGCATCCACTGGGTGCATGACGCGCGCCGGCCCTCGATCGAGGAGACCATCAGGCTCAAGACGCTCGACGCCTACGCGCGCGAGGCGGACTTTGCGCGACTCGACTTCGTCAAGGTCGACATCGACGGCCACGAGCCGCGCTTCGTCGCGGGCGCGGCGGAAACGCTCCGGCGCTTCCGCCCGGCGATTCTCATGGAGTTCGCGCAGTTGAACCTTTTGACGGCCGGGAGCGACGTCGACCAGCTCGCCGCGCAACTAGGCGACCTCGGCTATTCTTTATACTCCGAGCGGACGGGCGAGCTTTACACGAGCCGCACGACCTTCCTCGTCGACGTGATGAACTGCGCGCACACGGCCAACGTCATCTGCCTCCACGGCACGACGCGCGCGCACATCGGCGGCGAGGCGACGGACGAGCGGGCGGCCGAAAGGGAGCGCGAGCGCGTCGCGGCCGGGGGCGTCGTCTAAGAAAACTTGCGGTCTTGTTTGTGAGTCGAAGGAGAGGCGAGCGGTCTTGAGTCAACAGAGTTTGAGTCGACAGATGATGAGTCACCCGATATTCGCGCGCGTAATCGGCAAGGCGCGGCGGACGCTGGGGCTTGAGGAGTTTACGAACCTCCGGCGCTGGGTCGTCGAGCTGGACGACGTGGGCGAGCTGAAAAAAGTCTTTGGATGGGAGCACGACCCCGTGCTTGACGACCCGACGATTCACGAGTTCGCGTCCATCGAGGACGTCAACGGACGCCGCGTGCGCGACGCCGAGTGCATCGGCGCGGTCGTACGCAATTCCAACCCCTCGGTCTGTCTCGAAATCGGCACGGCTCAGGGGCACACGACCGCCCTGATGGCCGTCAACGCCCCGCAGGCGCGCGTCTACACCGTCAACATCCCGCCCGAGGAGATTGAAGCGGGCGAGGGCGGCGAGCTTGTGACGGCCGCCTTCTCGCGCGAAGAGATTGGGCGTTACTACCGCGAGCGCGGGCTCACGAACGTCGAGCAGATTCTCGCCAACACCGCGCGCTGGGAGCCGGAGGTGGGGACGATTGACGTGGCGTTCGTCGACGGCTGCCACGACACGGAGTTCGTCTACAACGACACGCGCAAGATTCTCGCGCACACGCGCGCGGGCTCGTTCGTCCTCTGGCACGACTTCCATCCGGGCCTCGTCGAGAAGAAGGGCTGGATACGCGACGTGTGCCTCGGCGTCGAAAAGCTCTACTCGACGGGTCTGCTCACCGGCCCGCTCTTCCACGTCCGCAACTCTTGGCTCGGCATCTACCGCGTCGGCGGGGTCGACTGACGCGCCGCCGAGACGACCGGACGCACGCCGCGAGCTTATGCGCATACTGCTCGGCTACACCTTCGACGAGCGCCCTTCGGCATACGAGTCGTGGCTCGCGCGCCTGCGCGCCGCCGGCC